>JANMOK010000040.1:0-3197 GCA_031369165.1 Paracoccaceae bacterium | reverse complement strand
GTCGCCGTGTCTCCAACTGCCAGCCGAGCCTTCAGCAACCCACGAATCCCGACAAACTTGGTGCGTTCGTTTTTCAGCATTTCCTTGTAATAGGCCGCCGCGCGGCTCGAATCCCCGGCCAATTCCGCCACCTGTGCATTGACCAACTGCGTCAGTTCCGGCTTGGCCAACAACTGTTCGGCCTTGGTCGCCTTGGCAACCGCAACTGCACCTTCGCCCGACGACAGTGCAATCAACCCTTCCGTCAGCGCTTCAAAGCCGCGCCTTTCGCGGTTGCGGTCCCAATAGCGACTGAACGCTGTTTCATCGCCCGACAGAAACCGCGCGAACGCCGCCAACAAGCCCGCCAGCCGAAACACCAGCCAAAGCGCCACAAATATCAGTGCAATCCCAATGACAAAGCCAAGCGGCGCAAAGCTGACTTCACGCCCGCCAAATGCCACCCGCACTTCACCCGGCGTCTGCAAGACATAGCTTGAGGCAAAGGCCAAGGCGGCGGCCAAGGCAATGAAGAAGCCAACCTTGACGATGCTCCAGATCATGTTCGCGCCACTCATGGTCTTGGCTCCAGGGCGGCCAATTCGGCCTCGACGGCCAACCGCGCCTCTACCCGCCCGACCCAATCCGCCATGATGTGCTTGGCGGCTTCAGGCAGCGTTTTCACTTCACGCACTACGCCCGCCAAATCATCGTTCCGCAGTGCTTCTTCTACCCTTGAAAGCACCGAATCCGCGTCGGTACCTGTTTGCGGCGACAACGAACGCGTCGCCACCTGGGCTTTCAAAAACCCGCCAATTCCCGCTGTAATACCGGAACCGGCATCCGCGACAATCGACGCGCGAATGGCCTCATGGGCCAATTGCGGAAAGGCCTCGCGCAAATCCAAAATGCTCGAAATTCCGAAACCTGCATTGACTGCCAATGCCGACGTCGGCGCGGTGCCCGCCTTTTCCGCGAATTCCGCCAAGACTGCTTCATAAGGTGCACCAGAAATAACCGCCGTTTTCAATTCGGCCAAGGCCGTAACCGTCTCGGCCGATTGCTGAACCTCCGTCACTTCGGTTTCGGCAGCGACCACCTGCGCAGCGGAACTGGCTATCTTGGCGCTCGCCAAAGCTGACACTCCCTCAATATCGCTGACCAAGGCGGCATATTTCGCAGCCAAGTCGGCAATGCGAGCCTGCAACCCGTCAATGCGCGCCGAAAGTCGCGACACCTCTCCCGGCGCTGTCACGGTGCCGCTTGCTGTCGCGGGCTGCGTCTGCAACGCCGCCAGTTCGGCGACCAGTCCCGAGGTCTGGTCTTCCAACGCCGCCAGCCGTGTTTCCATTTCCGCTGTCGCTGCGACAACATTGATCCGTGACGCGTCGCCAATGCGCGCGTTCAGCGTGCCGTCAAAGGCCGCAAGCCTCGCATCCACCACCGCACCAATTGCTGCCTCATCAAACCCCGCTGGCAAGGCATCGATCCGGGCCGCCAACTCCGTTTTTGCGGTTTCAACAGCCGCCAATGCCGCGTCCTGTCCAGGTGTCAGCCATCGGGCAATCGGGGCAAGTCCGGATGGTAAATTCGGTGCAATTTTGGGTCCGGCCCAAAGCGCTGCAACCGCGCCAATCAGAAATATTGCCAAGGCGTTCAGCAGCGTTCGACCAATGGACGTACCAATCGGTTCCGGCGTTTTTTCGTCAAAAACATCGCGTGCCACGTCAGGCCGCGCCAGAGACTCCGTCGCAACTGCATCCGGCGCAAAATCCGGGTCGGCTTGCGGGTCCAGATCCGTTTCAACCACCACGGCATCTTCGGCATCAGGCTGTGGGGTATTTTTCTTGGCCATATCAGCGAAACGCCTTTTTCAAAAATAATTCTGCTTTGATATAACTTCGCAACCGAGCCAATTCTAGGCCGCGATTTACGTTAAACAATCAAACTAATCGCTGTAGTTGATCCATCATACTCGCCGTGTTCGGACGATCGCAGGCAATGACGCGCCCAAAACCGACGCCAGTCGCTCCAAGTGCAATCGCTGCGCTTAGGCAAACCGCCATCGCGTCCGCAAAGTTCAATCCTCGTCCCGCAACATTTTCTGCAAACAACTGTGCAGTTCGGGGCGAGAAAAACGTAACCACATCGACACCAACATGCAGTTCTGCCAATGTCGATTGGTCCAAAGGTTTGGCCACCTGATCGTAGATAACCACCGACGGAACTGGCAAGCCGGTCGAATGCGCACCGCGGACGTGCAACAGATTGCCTGTTGTTGCGTTTGCCTCGTTGTGGATCAAGGTTTCCAAATCCGCGCCATTGCCGCCCGCCGAAACCGCAGTGAATCCCGCTGCAACCGCTGCATCGCGCGTCGCGTCGCCGACGCACCATGCGATCAGTGTCCGCTCGGGCCAACGCTGCGCAAATTGCTCCACCGCATTGACCGAGGAAAAGACCAGCCCGTCAACGCCCTCCAGATCAATTTCCGCTTCCACCGCAACAATTTCGATTAACGGTGCGAAAATTGGCCTAAACTTGCCGGGCAGGTTGGCATCCAAGACCTGCCAAAACGCATCCGCCGCAGGCCCGGGCCGGGTTATCACAATGGTTTTCACAAGCACCGGCTCCCGCCAATCACGCCCAAGCATTGCATGATTTTCCCCTCGGTGCTACCTGCCACAGATGCACGCGAAGGCCGCAATCCAGTGACAAACCCAGCCCTGTTTCTTGGCATCGAAAGCAGTTGCGATGATACCGCCGCCGCCATCGTGCGCGGTGATCCAGCCAGCGGCGAACCTGGGGAAATTACCACATCCGGGGCGGTCATTTTTCTTCCCTTTTTCCCGTTATCCGGAGACTTATTCTCAAAAAAAGCAACATCGTCATGAAAGAATACGTCACCCCTTAAATGAAATGTCCAGATAAGATGGTCAGCAGAAATTTCCCAGCTTTTAGCCAGGGAGGGAACAATATTCAGGTTCTCATCCACCTCCACCAATGTATTATAAAGTTGGTGAACAGGCCAAATTACAGATTGATTTTTAGCAAAAGCAGGATCCAGTGATGCGATTCCGGTGGTTTCGTTATAATGAAATATCTTTCTGTCTGATCGCTTGCCACTATGGCAACCGGCTAACTGGCTTAGGAAATACCAAACCAGTAATCCGTAAACGGCAGGAGGCCACCAACTACCTTTTATTTTAACACGCATAATG
>JANMOK010000214.1:0-2884 GCA_031369165.1 Paracoccaceae bacterium | reverse complement strand
CCAAAGCCACCCTTTGCCGCATCCCGCCCGACAATTCCGCCGGTCGTCGGTCGCGGGCATGCCCCAACCCGACCAAATCAACATACAGCTCAACCAAATTATCGCGCTCATCCCGCGACCCCCGCGCCGCCAGTCGCACATTGCCCGCGACGCTCAACCACGGCATCAGCGAGTACGACTGAAACACCAACCCCCGCTCCGGCCCCGGCCCCTTCACGGGCAACCCGCGAAACAAGACCTCGCCCGCATCGGGCTCCGTCAACCCGGCCAGCAAGTTGATCAGCGTCGTTTTCCCCGACCCCGAAAACCCCACCACCGCCACAAATTCGCCCTCGGCAATGTCCAAAGACAAATCCTGCAACACCGGCGTGCCATATCCCTTGGAAACATTGCGCAAAGACAGGATCATCAGCGCGACCCCGAATAGGTGAACAGCGATTGCAGCGCATACATCACCCGGTCCAAAGCATAACCGATCAACCCAATCGTCAGCACTGCCACCATGATCCGCGCCAGCGAATCTTCCGACCCGTTCTGGAACTCGTCCCAGACAAATTTGCCCAGACCCGGATTTTGCGCCAGCATCTCGGCGGCGATCAGCACCATCCAACCGACCCCCAGCGAAAGCCGCAGCCCGGTGAAGATCAGCGGCAGCGCCGAGGGCAACACCAGCTTGGTAATCCGCGCCCACAGACCCAGTTTCAGCACCCGCCCGACATTGACCAAATCGCGGTCAATCGAGGCCACGCCCAGCGCGGTGTTGATCAGCGTCGGCCACAGCGAACACAAAGTCACGGTAATCGCCGAGGTCAGGAAACTTTTGGCGAACCAGCCGCCTTCGCTGACATAAGTTGCCGACACCACCATCGTCACAATCGGTAGCCAGGCCAATGGCGACACCGGTTTGAATATCTGGATGATCGGGTTCATCGCCGCGTTGAAACTGGGTGACAATCCAGAAACAATTCCCAGTGGCACGGCAAACAACGTGGCAATCACAAAGCCCAGAAACACCGTCTTCAACGAGGTCAAAATCTGCGAATAATATGTCGGCGCGCCGGTATAGTCGCGCCATTTCACATCGGCAGACTGGCCCGCTTTCACCAAACGATCATTGCGCGCCGCTTGCCGCGCATAAAACGTGTCGGCCTTTTCGCTTTCCGCCACATAATCGGCGTGCAGCACCCCAACCTGCGCCCACACCTGCACCGGCCCCGGAATCGCCCCCAGCGAGGTTTGTACCATTGGGGCCAGCGTCGCCCAAAGCCCCAAAAACACCACAATCGACAACATCGGAATGCCCAGCAATCGCCAGACATCCTTCAAATTGCCGCGCACCCCATCACCCGCGACGATACGCAAAACCGGCGTCACCCAAGCCAGCCCCAAGACGCGGAACCAGCCATCGGCCTTGCCAATGCGGCGGAAATTTCGCTCCTGCCGCATCTCGCTGAAACTTGCTTCAACCATTGGGCTGCTCATCGCCGTTCAGGCCAATGGCGAACTGGCCCAGATAGGCGTTGGGCGCATGGCCGTCGTAAGCCAAACCATCGATGAATTCGGCGCTAACCGGCTTGTAGCCGTCGCTGTCCCAAAGGAAATCACCTTCCTCAGCCAAGCCATCGGAAACCAGAGACCGCGCCGCCTCCAGATAAATCTCCGGCAAATACACCGACCTCGCCGTCGCATCATACCACGCGTCGGATTTCCCTTCGCCAATCTGCCCCCAGCGGCGCATCTGCGTCAGGGTCCAAACCGCGTCGGAATAGAACGGGTAGGTCGCATTATAGCGGAAAAACACGTTGAAGTCGGGCACTTCTCGCACATCGCCCTTTTCAAACTCAAACGTTCCGGTCATCGAAGCGGCAATAACCGCCGGATCGGCCCCAACATATTCCGGTTGTGACAGTATCTGTACCGCTTCGACCCGGTTGGCGTCACTTTCATCCAACCAAATCGCCGCCCGGATAAGGGCCTTGGTCAAAGCCAAAGTGGTGACCGGATTGGCCTCCACAAATTCCGCCGTCAGGCCAAACACCTTTTCCGGATTGTTATGCCAAATCTCATCATCGGTAATCACCGGCACGCCAATGCCCTTGGCAACCGCCGCCTGGTTCCACGGCTCGCCCACCGAATAGCCGTCAATCGTGCCCGCTTCCAAAGTTGCCGGCATCTGCGGCGGTGGCGTCACCGAAATCAGCACATCCGCGCCAATCTGGCCGCTGGTATCGTCCGCCGAATAAAAGCCGGGGTTCACGCCACCAGCGGCAAGCCAATAACGCAGCTCGTAATTATGCGTCGAAACCGGAAACACCATGCCCAGATTGAACGGTTTGCTCTCGGCCGCAAACGCCTCAATCACCGGCAGCAGGGCCGAGGCCGAAATCGGATGCACCGGCAACCCATCATCGCCCAAGGTCAGCGATGGCTTCATCAATTCCCAGACCTTGTTGGAAACCGTGATCGCATTGCCGTTCAAATCCATCGAAAACGGCGTCACGATATGGGCGCTGGTGCCATAACCAATCGTCGCCGCAATCGGCTGGCCCGCCAGCATATGCGCCCCATCCAACTCACCGTCGATCACCCGGTCCAACAGCACTTTCCAGTTCGCCTGCGGTTCCAGCGTCACATACAGACCCTCGTCCTCGAAAAACCCCTTCTCATAGGCAATCGCCAAGGGAGCCATATCGGTCAGCTTGATAAAGCCGATGGTCAACTCATCCTTTTCCGGGATCAGAATTTCGGCATGAGCCGGACTGACTATTGCTGCGCTGCACAAAAGAAGAGGGATTAACCGCATGTTCGACTCCTGACTGGTTTGTTCGGCCCATGCTTGCAGCGCTGCTTCAGATGGTCAAGCTGTTGTGCGCTAATATATAGC
>JANMOK010000414.1:0-6164 GCA_031369165.1 Paracoccaceae bacterium | reverse complement strand
TACCTGCGCTGGCCAGACCGGCTTGAAACCGTCAAAACTCAAGACCTGCAATCAAATACCAATGCGCCGCTACCTCTGCGCGAAATTCCCGAAGGTCGCATTGACCTGCCAATTTCGATCATGCCTTGGCCCCAAAAGGTCGCGATAGATGATTGGTGCGAAAAGACACCTGCACTTGTGCCCGACAGCAAAACAACCCGCCAGGACCTAGCGGCGATCGCTAAAATAACTGCCCTTTCGCAACGTTTGTTTCCGGATCGACCCCTGCCATTCGCCGCCGGCGATGCAGCCGTGACATTGAGCCTTGAACACAACGACGGTCTTGCCGAGGCGCAATATCGCATCGATTTCACGCCTTCAGCGGTCTGCATGACCTATGCCAGCGCACTTGGCCGCGACTACGGCCTGACGACCCTTGCGCATATCTCGACAGCCGCCGCCGCCAACCCCGGCGTTTTCCGGTTTCCCGCCCAAGGCATCATCGAAGACTACCCCCGCCACACCTGGCGCGGCGCGCATCTGGACGTGGTTCGCCACTTTTGGCCAGTGCCCGACGTTATGCGGTTTCTCGATATTCTGGCATGGCTGAAAATGAACATCTTTCAGTGGCACCTGACCGATGACGAAGGCTGGCGCATCGAAATTGTCGGCCTGCCGGACCTGACCAATATCGGCGCGTGGCGCGGGGCGAACTTGCCGATCCTGCCGCAGCACGGATCGGGCGCTTATCGCTATGGCGGCTATTATAGCCGCTTGCAGATCCGCCAGATCGTCCAGCACGCCAGTGCCCTGAACATCGAAATCGTGCCCGAAATTGATGTTCCCGGCCACTCGAGCGCCGCCATGGCAGCTATGCCCGCCCTGAAAGACCCCGAGGAAACGCCAGACAGCTATCATGCCATCCAAGGCTATCCCAACAACGCCCTCAATCCCGCCAAGCCGGAAACCTATGCTTTTCTGGAGACGGTGTTTCGTCAGGTTGCCGACCTGTTTCCCGGCCGCTTTATCCACATCGGTGCCGACGAAGTAGACGCCTCCGCCTGGCACGCGTCGCCGCTCGCGGCAAAGCTGAAACGCGAAAAAGGCCTGACCAGCGCCGGTGAATTGCAAAGCCATTTCCTGCAACGCGTCCAGAACCTGGTGCGCAGCTTTGGCAAGGAACTTGCCGGATGGGACGAAGTTTCCCACGGCGGCGGCATCGACCCCTTGGGGACGGTGCTGGTCGCCTGGCAAAAGCCCGAGGTCATCGCCCGCTTGGCCAAGTCGGGCTATGGCGTGGTCGCCAGCCCGGGCCAAGCGTACTATCTGGACATGGCGCAAGCCGACGGCTGGAATGAACCGGGCGGCAGTTGGGCAGGAACAGTTACTCCCGAGGCATCTTACGAATATGAGGCCGCCAGTGACCTGCCGCCCGAACTGTCGGGTCAACTCATCGGCGTGCAGGCCTGTATCTGGGGCGAGCACCTCGTCAGCGTTGCCCTGTTCAACCATATGGTTTTCCCTCGGCTGGCCGCCGTCGCCGAAGCAGGCTGGACGCTTGGCCAAAACAAAAATTGGCTTCGCTTTGCCTTGCTCTCACGCGGGTTGCCCCAACTTTTGTCCGATGCAGAAAGGTGATTGTCAAAAACGCATGGCCGTGGTCACTTGATGTTGCGTGGTTAGAACAACAGCAACAATGCAAACGGCGCCAATGAAAGACGTTCCCTCAATCGACTTGCGCGCGGTCACCAAGATATTTGGCCATGCCGAGCAGGCCGTTGCCGCCGTTGAAAACGTGTCGCTCGCAATCCGCAACAACGAATTTTTCACCCTGCTCGGACCTTCCGGCTGCGGCAAGACAACCCTGCTGCGCTTGATCGCCGGGTTTGAATTTCCGACAAAGGGCGAAATCTTCTTGGCCGACAAAAACGTCGGCGCAATGCCGCCTTTCAAACGCCCGATCAATACGGTCTTTCAAAACTACGCGCTATTTCCGCATCTTAGCGTCGCCGAAAACATCGGGTTCGGCCTTAAAATGCTCGGAAAACCGCAATCCGAAATCACGGCGCGCGTTTCAGAAATGCTGAAACTGGTGAGGATGGAGGAGCTGAGCAAGCGCCAGATCAGCCAGATTTCTGGGGGCCAGCAACAACGCGTCGCCCTCGCCCGCGCCCTTGCCCCGCGCCCACAGGTGTTGCTGCTGGATGAACCGTTATCAGCGCTTGATTTCAAACTGCGCAAGGAAATGCAGATCGAACTCAAACGCCTGCAATCGGAAACCGGCATCACCTTCATCTTTGTTACCCACGATCAGGAAGAAGCCCTGACCATGTCCGACCGCATCGCCGTCATGTCGCAGGGACGCGTGCTGCAAGTCGGCTCGCCGCGCGAAATCTACGACGCGCCCGCCAACCGGTTTGTTGCCGATTTCATCGGTGAATCCAATTTCCTGCAAGGTCGCGTCACTGCGGCAAGCGACAACCGTGCCGAAGTTGCACTTGTTGCCGGGGGCAACGTGACGGCAACAGCGTTGGGCGCAAGAAAAGACCAAAATGTCACCATCGTCCTGCGTCCAGAACACGCAAGGCTTGCCAATACAAACGCCGGTCAGATCAATGGCAAGATTACCGACATCGTCTATTTCGGCACCGACACCCATTTCCAGATCGCGCTTGGCCACGGCGAAAATTTCACCCTGCGCCAACAAAACAAACCCGGTTTCCAACACAGCCACAAAATTGGCGCGGATGTTGGCATCCTCATCGAACCCGGTGCAGCCCGGGTGATTGCTGATTAAATGACCGACATCGCCGAAACCGCCCGCAAACGCGATATCCGCACCCGCTGGCTGTTGTCGGCCCCGGCGCTTCTGATCATATTTGTCGCTGCCAGCGGTCCCTTGCTGATCATCCTGTTGGTCTCATTCCTTGCTCCGGGCCCCTACGGCGGCGTTGCGTGGAAGTTCTCTAACGACGCTTGGCTCAGCGTCGTTCTCGAACGCGACATTTTCGACAACACGCTGACCGTTGCCGATGCCCATGTTTCGATTATTCTGCGCTCGCTCAAACTGGCGGTGCTCAGCACCTTCGCGACGCTGATATTCGGCTTTCCCACCGCCTATTTCATCGCCACCCGACCACCGAAAACCCGCGAAATATGGCTGTTTCTCATCACCATCCCGTTTTGGGTCAACCTGCTGATCCGTACCATTGCGATCCTCGAGGTCATCCGCAATCAGGGCCTGATCAATTCCGTGCTTATCGCGACCGGTTTCATCGACCAGCCGATCCAGATGCTCTACACTGACGGCGCCATCTTGGCCGGGCTGGCCTATACCTATCTGCCGTTCATGGTATTGCCGATCTATGCCAGTCTCGAAAAACTCGATTTCAAATTGGCCGAGGCGGCAAGTGACCTCTATGCGACGCCTTTTCAGGTTCTCTGGCGTATCATCCTGCCGCTGACCAAACCGGGTATCATCGCGGGCTGCATTCTGGTGTTCATCCCCGCCCTCGCCGCTTACGTGACGCCAACGGTGCTTGGCGGTGGCAAGAACCTGATGATCGGCAATCTGATCGAACTGCAATTCGGCCAGGGTCGCAATGTCCCGCTTGGCTCAGCGCTGTCAATCACACTGACCATATTCGTTCTGCTGGCACTGCTTGTCATCGTGCGCAAATCAGGGCGCAAAGCCAATGGCTAGACCGTTTTTCGTTATGCGCCAAACCGGCTTTGGCACTATCGCCATGTTCTGCTTCGCCGCGCTCTATTTGCCGATCTTTGTTCTGGTCGCCTTTTCCTTCAACGCCGGTGAAAACATGTCGGACTGGCAGGGGTTTTCACTGCGCTGGTTTGACAAGGCATTCCACAATCAACAGGTCATTGACGCTTCGATTAACTCGCTGAAAATCGCTGGTTTCGCTGGCATCGCCTCGACCATTGCCGCCACAATGGCCGCAATAGCCACAACGCGCACCGCGCCTTACAAGGGACTGGCCTTCAAATACGGCATGATAAACCTGCCCCTTATCGTGCCGGAAATCGTAACCGCCGTTGCGCTGCTGGTTTTCTTCGCACAAATCAGAATCGCCACCGGTTATACCGGTTTTGGTTACCTGTTCGCCGCCCACACCGCATTCTGCGTGCCCTTTGCTTACCTACCCATTCGAGCACGGCTGGAAAGCATGGACCTGACGCTGGAACGCGCCGCTGCCGACCTATACGCGACGCCGTGGCAGACCTTCCGGCACATCACCCTGCCACTGCTTCGGCCCGCCATTTTTGCCGGGTTCATGTTGGCCTTCGTCGTTTCGCTTGATGACGTTATCATCACCAATCTGGTAAAATCCGGTGGACAGGACACCCTTCCCACCTACATGCTGGGCCAGATCCGCCGCGCCGTAACGCCCGAGACAAATGCCATTTCCGCCGTCTTTCTGCTGCTGTCGGTCGTAATCGTGACGGTATTTTACTTTCTGAACCGAAAACGTGCCTAATAGAAACTTTGGGGAGTGAACAATGAAACTTGCATCATCCATGCTTGCCTTATCCATCGCCTTTGCAGGCGCAGCACATGCCGAAGGCGTGCTCAACATCTATAACTGGGGCAACTACACCAGCCCCGAACTGATCACCAAATTCGAGGAAACCTACGACGTCAAAGTGACGATCACCGATTATGATTCCAACGACACCGCGCTGAACAAGGTTCGCCAGGGCGGTCACGGCTTTGACATCGCTGTTCCCTCGCAAAACTTCGTTCCAATCTGGATCGAAGAAGGTTTGCTGATGGAGACAAATCCCGGCCAAATGGAAAACGGTCATAATATTATGGCGGATTGGCAGGACCCGGTGTTTGACCCCGGTCGCAAATATTCGGCGCCCTGGCAAATTGGAACGGTCGGCGTCGTCGTTAACACCGACCAATACAAAGGCGACATCAATACTTGGGCCATCATCTTTGACACACCCGAAGAGTTGAAAGGCAAGGTCAACGTCATTCCCGAAATGAACGATGTGATGAACGCCGTCATCCATTATGTCGGCGGCGGCATGTGCAGTGGCGATCTGGAAGTTCTGAAAAAAGCCCGTGACGTTCTGGTGGCCGCCAAGCCGAACTGGATTGCGATGGAATACGGCACCATCGACAAGATGCTGGCGGGCGATTTTGTCGCCACGTCCGATTGGAACGGCTCGGCTCTGCGTCAGCGCCTGCAAAACCCGGCGATCCGCTATGGCTATCCGAAAGAGGGCTTCGCCTATTGGTCGGATAACCTTGTGGTGCTGGCCGACGCGGTGAACGTCGAAAATGCCAAATTGTTCCAGAATTTCATCATGGCCCCGGAAAATGCCGCCATGCTGTCGGCCTTTGCCCGCTACGGCAACGTCATTTCTGGATCCGAGGAATTCATGCCCGCCGATATGATTGAAGCGCCAGAGCTGACGGTGCCGGAAGAATTCCAGTCCGTTGCCGAATTTCAGGTCGCCTGCCCGCCGGACGTTAACGAACTCTACGTCAAAATCTGGACGGAATTGTTGAAATAACTTGCCAATTGGCCGACCTGAAACCGTTCAGGTCGGCCAAAAACCCCCGGATTTTTTCGATGAAAACCGTCTATTCGCCGCGTCACCACGGCCATTCCGGCAATTTCGAACTGTTCAGCGGCGAAATCAAACCCGCCTTTGAAATGCCCTCGCGCGCCGAAATCGTATTGGCCCGCGCCAAAGAAGTGGGCCTTGGCGCTATCGTTCCCCCAAGCGACCACACTCTGGCTAACGCCACCAAAGTCCACAAACCCGACTATCTCGCCTTCCTGCCACAAGTCTATGATCTCTGGCTCGCCGAAGGCCGAACCGGCAGCGCCATACCGTTCACCTGGCCGATCCGTGGCCTGCGCAACGACCGCGTGCCCGACTGCATCGACGGCAAACTCGGCTATTACTCGATGGACGGCGGTGCCAGTTTCGTCGCCGGAACGTGGGACGCCATAAAATCCTCACATGACGTGGCGCTTACCGCCGCAACCCTGATCCAATCCGGCGAATCCGCCGCCTTCGCCCTCTGCCGCCCGCCCGGCCATCACGCTGGCAGCCGCTTTTTCGGCGGCTATTGCTACATCAACAACATCGCCGTCGCCGCCCAGCATTTCCTCGACCACGGCGCGAAACGGGTGTCGATCCTTGAT
>JANMOK010000392.1:0-7604 GCA_031369165.1 Paracoccaceae bacterium | reverse complement strand
ATGCCGGTGCCAGCGGTCTGGATATTGCCAAACTGGCAGAGATTTGCATGCCCTTGACCATTGGCATCCCGTCCGACGTGCCCGATGCGCAGGAACGCACCGCTGCCTATCGCGACGCTGGCTTTGAAGTTGTGGCGATTGCGCCAAAAGCGGGGGTTGGCGCTTTTCGCAAAGGCCAGAATTCGGAAGAGGCACCGCTGCAACTTGAGGCGATATTCAGCGCCGTGCCGCAAGCCGTGGCGGTAATGGACCCGCCGGGGGGCGAATTGCCGAAAGACAATCAACTGGTGCGGGCAGTTCTGGCCGCGCTGGTGCCATCGGGACATGCTTTGCTGACCCAGTCGGGCGGGTTCAATTCGGTCGGTGATCTGGCGAGCGAGGTCGGCGTTTACAGCCAGACCGTCATGCGCCAGATCGACAACGTCGATGCCGTCAACTTTGCCATGAGCCGGGCGGCGTTGCAGGCCGGTAAAATCGGTGCCGCCGTAATCATGGCGGACACCAGCCCGGAGATGGTGAAAGAGGTTGTGCAGTGGTTGCTGAGCCCTTCGGCACGGACGATTGCCTTGGCACCGGTTTCAGCTACAGTGATGAAGTAAGCCGGTCAATTGCCGGGCAGTCTGCCGCCGACAAAAAGGCCGGCGTCCTTGGCGGCCTGTTTCAGGGCGCGGGCTTTGTTGACTGTTTCCTGAAACTCGGCTTCCGGGTCGCTGTCATAGACGACGCCGCCGCCGGCCTGGGTGTAGAGCACCTGATCCTTGACCACGCCGGTGCGCAAGGCGATGCAGATGTCCATGTCGCCATTGGCGGAGAAATAGCCAACGCCGCCGCCATAAACGCCGCGTTTTTCGTGTTCCAATTCGTCGATGATCTGCATGGCACGAACTTTGGGAGCGCCCGAGACGGTGCCGGCGGGCAGGCCCGCCAGCAGGGCCGCCAAAGCATCGGTGTCTTTACGCAGCACGCCATCGACGTTGGAAACGATGTGCATGACATGCGAATAACGTTCGATGATGAATTGCTCGTTTGGGTCGACCGAGCCGATTTCGGTGACACGGCCGACATCGTTGCGGCCAAGATCGAGCAGCATCAGATGTTCGGCGCGTTCTTTCGGGTCGGCCAGAAGGTCGCGTTCAAAGGCGAGGTCTTCCACTGTGGTTGCGCCACGCGGACGGGTGCCAGCGATGGGGCGGATGGTGACTTTGGTGCCAACAACGCGCACCAGAATTTCGGGGCTGGCGCCAATAACCTGAAAGCTGCCGAAATTGAAATAGAACATATAGGGCGAGGGGTTGGTGCGTCTGAGCGCCCGATACAGGGCAAAGGGCGGCAGGTCGAATTTCTGTGACCAGCGTTGGCTGGGAACGACCTGGAAGATGTCACCTGCGCGGATGTAGTCTTTCGCCTTTTCTACAATGGCCAGGTATTCGGCCTTGCTGGTGTTGGATACGGCTTCCTCCAATACTGGCGCATCGCCCATGTCGCGGGTTTCTTCGGGAGGTTGCCGGTCTAGGTCGCGCACTGCGTCCATTACCCGCTCCGCCGCTTGGGCAAAAGCCGCCCGCGCTGACTGACCCGAACCTGTCCAGACCGGGCTGACGACGGTGACTTCGCCTTTCACCCCGTCAACGACAACGACCACCGTTGGCCGCATCAGGATGGCGTCGGGCAAATCGAGCGGGTCGGGGTTAACGTCTGGCAAATTTTCGACCAAGCGGATCATGTCATAGCCAAGATAGCCAAACAGTCCCGCAGAAATAGCGGGCAGGCCTTCGGGCAGGTTGATGCAACTTTCGGCGATGACGGCACGCAGCGATGTCAGCGGGTCTTCCTTGGTCGAAACGAAAGCATCGGCGTCGAAACGAGCCTGGCGGTTCAGCCGTACGTTTTGGCCGCGGCATTCCCAGACAAGATCGGGGCGCATGCCGATGACCGAATAGCGACCACGCACTTCGCCACCGGTGACCGATTCAAGCAGGAAACTGTCTTTGCGCGCCTGAGCCAATTTCAGCATCAAGGACACCGGCGTATCCAGATCGGCGACCAGCCGGGTCCAAACCACCTGATTTTGCCCCGAATTATAGGTTTTGGCGAAGTCTTCGGGGCTAGGAAGGAGCTGCATTTGGCTGGATTATTGGAAGCGGTCGAGCAACGCTTGGACGACGGGAGCGTTGATCGAAACGCCTGCTTCCTGTTGTGCTTGCGCGGCGAAAACTGCGAACAGGTCATTGCCGACTTGTTCGGCGAGCTGGCGGTTCGCCTCGGCGACAAGTGCCTTGTTTTCTTCGGCATTGGGGTCAAAGGCGGTGATTGCGTTCAGTTGAACAATATCGGCCCGGCCGGGGCCGGAGACGATGGTGGCTTCGCCGTTTGCCAGCTTGAAAAGTTCACCGACCAATGCTGCGGGCGCGCTGGCAATGGTGCCGGCGCGAACCACCGGTTCTGCGGGTTGCAACGCTAGGCCTTTCTCGGCGGCCAGTTGCGCCAGAGTCTTGTCCTGCGTGATCGTGGATTTCAGCGTCGAGGCGTATTCGGCAATTTTGGCGGTTTCGGTTTCGGCTTTTAGCGCGGCAGTAGCCTGCGCCGAAACCTCTGCAAAAGGTCGCAAAGCCGGCGCGGTGATACCGTCGAGCCGCAAGACGGCAATGCCGCCGTCGAGCAGGTTGACCGGGTCGCGGTCTTCACCCTCGACTGCCGCCGCTGCATCGGCCTGGAATGCAGGATCGGCGGCGATCCCGTCGGTCACGGTTTCATGCCAGGCGATGTTGGCCAGCTTGAAACTGCTTTCGGCAGCAATTTCCTCAAACGTCGCGCCACCTGCCAGAAAATCGTCAAGTTTGACCGTCGCATCCGCGAGCAGCTTGGCGGCGTCGTCCAGAGCCAGTTCGGTTTTCAACTGCGGCGTTGCCTGTTCCAGCGAGGTCGATTGGGCGTTGAAAATTCCGTTTACCCGGAAAAGCGCTGGTCCCAGCAAGGTGACGGCAGGGCCGTAGACGCCGGGGCTGGTGGGGTCAAAAACCACGGCTTGCGCTTCGGGATCGAGGTCTTTGCGTTTGATGATACCAAGGTCGAGATCCGTGAGTTGCAAGTCGCGTTCGCTGACCAGCGTCTCAAAGGTTGCCGTGCCCGCGGTGATACGGGCGAGTGCGGCGGTGGCATCGGCTTCGGTGGCGAAAGCAAGGCGTTCAACGGCGCGGGTTTCGGGAATGTTGAATTCGTCAATGCGCGCGTCGTAGGCTTCTTGCAATTGCTCGTCGGTGACGGTGACTTGGTCCGTCAGGTCGGACGGGCGCAGCGCGAGATAGGTGATGTCGCGGGTTTCGGGCGACATGAACTGGTCATTGTGCGCGTCGTAGTAAACCTGTGCCTGCGCCGCCGTTGGTTCGGCGACCGCGACGGGCAGGTCTGCGGCTTGCAGAGTCAGCCAATCAAACGCGCGCTTTTCACCGGAAAAGGCCAGCAGGGTCGCTGCAGCCGAGGCAGGCATGACGGTGCCCGCCGAGATGCCGGTTCGGATCAGGTCGCGGGCAGTGCCTTTGCGGATCGTCGTTTCGTATTCCGCCGGAGTCAGGTTCAGGCGTTCGAGCGCGAATTTGTAGGCTTCGTTGTCAAATTTGCCGGTAACGCCCTGAAATGCCGGGGTGCGAACGAGGCTGTCGCGCACATTGGCATCGCCTATGGAAATGCCCAGATCGCGCGCTTTATCGTCAAGCGCCGCATTTGTTACCAAACCGTCCATAACTTTTTGATCGACTTGGAACAGCATGACTGCCTGCTGCAAAGTAATTTCCTGGCCGATTTGTTGCGACATGTTGGTCAGGGCATTTTGCATGGCGCGAACGTAATCATCAGTGGTGATCGACTGGCTGCCAACGGCGGCAACGCCCGAGGCGCTGACGCCAGTACCAACGCGGCCGCCAAAACCAATGAGGCCGATGATCAGGATAGCCAGCGTGGCAAAAACCAAGGGGTTGGAACCGGATTTGCGGAAAGACTTGAGCATTCGAGATGGTTCCTTGGCTGGCGCAGGCTGGCCGGTGTTTTAGGCGGTGGGGTGTTTGGTTACAAGGGGCGGTTAGGGGCGAAATGCCCGCAAACGCTCGAACAATGTCGAAAGACCGTTGGCATCGGCATTGGCGAAGGCGATGCGCAATTGCTGTTCGGCTGACCCATCGCCGCCGTTGGCTTTGGTGGTGCCAAACATGGTGCCGGGCAGGGTGAGAAGCGATTGTTCGCTGACGAGGCGTTGGGCAAGCTGGTCGGATGCAATGTCGAACGGATGCCGGACATAGGCGAAATAGGCGCCACAGCCCAAAAGTTGCCAGTCATTCAGGCCGGAAAAGCCCGATTCGACCAAGGCGCGACGGTGCAGGATTTCGTCGCGTTCGCCCGCGACCCAATTTGACAGGTGTTTCAGGCCGAAAAGTGCGGCTTTTTGGCCGATTTGCGGGGCGCAAATGGCTATGCTGTCGAGGAATTTTTCCGCCTCGGCCAAGCGTTCGGGGGATGTAATCAACGCGCCAACGCGGTGGCCGGTCAGGCGGAATACTTTGGAGAAGGAATAGAGATGCACCAGATTTTCGCGCCACATCGGGTCGGCGAACAAATGGTGCGGGGCCGTTGGGCTGGAATGGAAATCGCGGTAGGTTTCATCGAGGATGAGAAGTAGGCCGTGCCGACGGGCAAGGGTGGCAAAATCGCGGATCAGTTCGGGTGGGTATTCGGCACCGGTTGGGTTGTTGGGGGTAACAAGGACGATGGCCTTGACGCGTTTGTCGACCAGCGCCTCGGCATGGGCAAGGTCGGGGAGCATGCCGGGGCCGCAGCGCAGGGCGCGGGTTTCGATGCCATTGGTATCGAGCCACATTTTATGGTTGAAATACCACGGCATCGGCAGGATCACGGCGTCACCGGGCGCGACGGCGGTGGCGAGCGCGGCGCAAAAGGCTTGGTTGCAACCTGCCGTGATTGCGACATCTTTTGCTTGGATGTCGCCGGCGTAGGCATGGGACCATTGCGCGGCGATTTCTTCGTGCAGGGCAGGGTTGCCAAGGACCGGGCCGTAGATATGGCTGTCGGCTTCGTCCATGATCGCACGCGCCATTTCCTCGCGCAGGGCCTGCGGTGGGGCGTCGATGGGGGCGGCTTGGCTGAGGTTCAACAACGGGCGGTCGGCGGGAAATGTTGCGGCATTCAGCCAACGACGGGCTTCCATAACCGGCGGGGCAAAGGTGGCGCGGATATTGGGGCTGTAGGGGGCTTGGGGCATCGGCGGCTCCTGCAATTGGTCGCAAGATACAGCCTTGGTTCCTTGGTGCAAGGGCGCTTGACGAGGACACAGTCGTGTTGGATAGAGACGCCATGCCAGCCATTTTGACTTTATCCGACATCAGCCTGACTTTCGGCGGCAATCCGTTGCTGGATCGGGTAGATTTGACCATTCATCAGGGCGAGCGGCATTGTCTGGTCGGGCGCAATGGCTCGGGCAAATCGACTTTGTTGAAGATCGTCGCCGGTTTGGTCGAACCCGATGGCGGCCAGCGGATTTTGAACGCCGGGTTTCACGTTGGTTACATGGACCAAGACCCTGATTTTGCAGGGTTTTCAACGCTTGGTGATTATGCCGGGGCTGGCTTGGCCGAGGAACATCGTTATCGCATTGCGCAGGTGATGGAAGGGGTGCATCTGAATGTGGACATGCATCCGGCGCAGGCCTCGGGGGGCGAACGGCGGCGGTCGGCTTTGGCAAGATTGTTAGCGTCGGACGTGGATTTGCTGTTGCTGGACGAGCCGACCAACCATTTGGACATTCAGGTCATTGGTTGGCTGGAGGAATATCTGTCACAAACTGCGCAGGCCTTTGTGCTGATTTCGCACGACCGGGCGTTTTTGCGGCACATGACCGACAGCACCTTATGGGTGGACCGTGGGACTTTGCGGCAGAATAACAAGGGTTTCGCCGCGTTTGAGGAATGGCGCGACCGGGTGTTTGAGCAAGAGGATTTGGCACGGCACAAACTGGACCGGCTGTTGAAAGAGGAAGGCCGCTGGGCGGTTGAGGGGATTTCGGCGCGGCGCAAACGCAACATGGGGCGAGTGCGGCGCCTGGCAGAGATGCGGCAGGACCGCGCCGAGGAAATTCGCCGCAGCGGCACGGCGAAACTGGAACTGGCTTCGGGGCGAAAGTCGGGGCGGATGGTGATCGAGGCGCATCATCTGGCCAAGGCGTTTGGCGAACCGGTGGTGCAGGATTTCTCGATCAAGGTGACGCGGGGCGAAAGGGTTGCCTTGGTTGGGCCGAATGGGTCGGGCAAGACGACGTTGTTGAAGATGTTGACGGGGCAGTTGAAGCCGGATTCGGGCACGATCAAGCTGGGCACCAACCTGAATATGGCGATGTTTGATCAGAACCGCGAGGCATTGGACCCAAAGCAAAGCCTGTGGGATTCGCTGGCGGGGGATCGGGCCTTGGGGGTTTCGGGGTCCAACGATCAGGTTATGGTGCGCGGGAAACCGCGGCATATCGTGGCCTATCTGAAGGATTTTCTATTTGGCGAAGCACAAGCCCGCGGGCCGGTTTCGGCACTGTCGGGGGGCGAGAAGGCGCGGTTGTTGTTGGCGCGAATACTGTCGCGGTAAAGCACTCTGTGGGTGTTGGACGAGCCGACCAATGATCTGGACGTTGAAACCTTGGACCTGCTGCAAGAACTGATCGACGACTATGACGGTACCGTGCTGCTGGTCAGCCATGACCGTGATTTTCTGGATCGGGTGGCGACGACGACGATTGCGATGGAGGGTGATGGGCGTGCGGTCGCCTATGCCGGGGGCTGGTCGGATTATCAGGCGCAAAAGGCGGTGGCCGAAGCCGCACCGGCGGGCGCTGAGCGACCAAAACCGCAAGCCGTAGCCAGCAAGCCCGGAAAGGCGGTGGCTGGCGGACTGAGTTTCACGCAAACGCATCGCCTAAATACCTTGCCCGCGTTTATTGCCAAGCTGGAGGGTGAGGTCGCCAAGCTCAACGCGGCTTTGAGCGACCCGGCGTTATACGCAAAGCAGCCGGCCAAATTCGCCAAATTCAGTGAAGGTCTGGTCGAGCGCCAATCCGCTTTGCATGCGGCGGAAGAAGAATGGTTACAACTGGCGCGTTTGGCAGAAAGCTAGCAACCAAAGACTCGGCGACTTTCGGGCGCGGGGTATTGGGTTTTAGGTGATGCCACGTCACCGATGCCCGCGCTAGGTTTTTGCCAAGCCGCGCGAAATTGCCGCGACGCCAGTGCGGGCGACATCGAGCAAACCCAAAGGGCGCATGAGGTCGATGAAGGCGTCAATCTTGTCGGGCATTCCGGTGAGTTCGAAGACGAAACTTTCCAGAGTGGAATCAACGACTTTGGCGCGGAACACTTCGGAGGTGCTCAGCGCCTCGACGCGTTTATCGCCCTTGCCCGCGACTTTGATCAGCGCCAATTCGCGTTGCACGGAGGGGCCCTCGACGGTCAGGTCATGCACGTCGTGGACCGGGACCATGCGTTTGAGCTGATTCTTGATCTGCTCGATCACGGCGGGCGTGCCGTTGGTGACGATGGTGATGCGGCTGAGGTGGC
>JANMOK010000384.1:0-11915 GCA_031369165.1 Paracoccaceae bacterium | reverse complement strand
CCGGCGCGGTTTCGTAATCGGGTTCGGCGAAAGCGGCCCAGATGTCTTTGACCAGTTGCGCGTTGGGGGCGACGAAGGTTTTGCGTTGTTCTTCGAACGCTTCCTCGACCATCGCTTTGATTTCGTCGATGCCGGTTTCGTGGACCAGAATCTTGATGCGGGCCTTGTATTTGTTATCGCGGCGACCGTTGAGGTTGTAGACCTGAAGGATGGCTTCCAGATAAGGCAGCAAATCGTCTTTGGGCAGGAAGTCGCGCACGACTTTGCCGATCATTGGCGTTCTGCCAAGGCCACCGCCGACGATGACTTCGTAGCCGGGTTTGCCTTCTGGGTCGCGCAACATGCGCAGGCCGATGTCATGCGCTTTGGTGACAGCGCGGTCGTTGGGCGAGCCGGTGACAGCGACTTTGAATTTGCGCGGCAGGTATTGGAATTCGGGGTGGTCGGTTGACCACTGGCGCACCAGCTCGGCGGTCGGGCGCGGGTCTTCGATCTCATCGGCGGCGGCACCGGCAAAATGGTCGGCGGTGACGTTGCGGATGCAGTTGCCACTGGTCTGGATGGCGTGCATTTCGACGTCGGCAAGGGCTGACAGAATGTCGGGCACGTCTTTCAGGATCGGCCAGTTGTATTGGATGTTCTGGCGAGTGGTGAAATGGCCGTAACCTTTGTCAAACGTCTCGGCGATATAGGCGAGTTGGTTCATTTGGCGCGAGTTGAGCGTGCCATAGGGAATGGCGACGCGCAGCATATAGGCGTGCAGTTGCAGGTAGAGGCCGTTCATCAGACGCAGGGGCCTGAATTCATCCTCTGACAGGGCACCGGTGATGCGGCGCTCGACCTGACCGCGAAATTCTTGCACGCGGTTGCGGACGAAATTATTGTCAAAATCGGAATAGGAATACATCTCAGCCCTCGGCCTGTTTGCCGTGGGTCAGATAGTTTGACGGGCCACGGGTGCGGAATTCTTCGCGGAAATGGGTGGGGATCGGGTCGCCTTTGGTATTAAAGGCAACATCGGCCAAATAGACGCCGACGACGGCGTTGGGGAACTTGCTGGCCTTGGACAGCAGCGTTGCGGCGGTTTCCTCGGTGTCGGCGACGGCGCTGTCGGCGTGGTGGCGCGACCATGTGCCTTTGGCGGTGAAATAAACCACATCGCCCTGGAACAAGTCATTGCCGGTGGCGATTTGCGGGATGAATGCGCGGGCCATTAAAGCGCCTCGCTCAGGTCTAGGTCGGTTGCCAGTGCGGCGGCGGATCGGGGGGCGAGGCCAAGGAACAGCAGGACTGGGCCGGTGAGGTTGGCGTTGGCCAAGGTTTCGGGCAGGTCGATGAGGTCGCTGGTCAGGATTCGCTGATCGGGGCGCGAGGCGCTTTCAACGGCGGTTACGGACGTGGATTCGGCGGCACCATGGATGAGCAGGCGGCCGCGCAGGAAAGATGCGGCTTGGGCACCCATGTAGATGGCGGCGACCGCGCCGGGTTTGGCCAGCGATTTCCAATCGTGCTCGGCGAAACCGTCAATGTCGTGGCCGGTGAGCAAGCGCAACGAGGAATTGCGGCCCCTTTGGGTGAGCGAGACGTTCAGCGAGGAAGCGGCGGCGGAGGCGGCGGTGATGCCGGGGACGAGGGCAAAGCCGATGCCGGCGGCGTCGAGCGCGTCCATTTCTTCATCCAGCCGGGCGAAAATCGCCGGGTCACCAGATTTGAGGCGGACGACTTGCGCGCCGTTTTGGGCGGATGACACCAGCAGAACGTTGATGTCAGATTGCTTCCAAGCTGCACCAAAACCTTGCTTGCCGGTTTCGACAATATGCGCTTCACGGCGTGCCAGCTCGAGGATTTCTGACGGGACCAGACGGTCGTGAATGACGACATCGGCCTCGTGCAACAGGCGGCGGGCTTTCAGCGTCAGCAGTTCCGGGTCGCCCGGACCAGCACCGACGATATGGACAAAGCCGGGTTTGGGGGTGTGGGTTTTGGTTTCTTCCAGCAGGCGGTTCAGTTCGATCTGGACGGCTTGTTCGCCGCCACTGGCAAGCGCGATGGGGCCGGTGTGAAAATAAAACCGGCTCCAGAACGCGCGGCGGATCAGCCCGTGCGGCAGGGTGTTGGCGGTGGGGCGGAAAGCTTGGCCAAGGCGGGTCAGGATGCCGATGGTGGGGGAAAGGGTTGCTTCGAGATCGGCTTTGATCTGACGCGCCAGAACCGGGGCCGCGCCTTCGGTGCCGATGGCGATGGTCACCGGGTCGCGGTCAACGATGGCGGGGGTGATGAAATCGCTGTCTTCAAGGTTGTCGACGATGTTGGTCATCGCCCCGGCGGATTTGGCGATGGTGAGGGCGCGGGCATCCTCGGTTGCGTCTTCGTTGGCACCATATACAAGGGTCGCACCGTCGGCGTCGCGGTCGTTGAAGGCGCGAATGTGCAGGGTCAGATGCCCGTCGTGGGCCCAGTTGAGTATTTGGGCAACTGGGTTAGGGCCGATGACCACGATGGTGGCTTGGGTCTTGAGGATGAGGCGCAGTTTGGACACCGCTGCCTCACCGGCACCGGAAACGACTACGCTTTTGCCGCGCAGATCAACAAAGATAGGAAAATGACGCATTTGGTTTCCGGTTGCTGCTGTGGTGATATATAGAATATTTTCCTGTATTTTGCCTATGGGCGCGGGGAAATAAGAAAAAGGTTCACCTTTCTAACAAAATACCCTAGTTTTGTGCTGAAATGTTCCGGATCGGGGAATATCCATGCAGATTGACGAGTTGGATCGGAAAATTCTTGTGCAATTGCAAGAGGATTCTGACCGTCCGCTCGACGAAATTGCCAAGAATGTGGGGGCTTCCAAGACGCCAGTCTGGAACCGAATCCGCAAATTGCGCGAAGCCGGCGTCATTAAGGGCCAGCAGGCCATATTGGACGCGGAAAAACTGGGGTTTGATGCGTGTTTTTTCGTGCTGATCAAAACCTCGCAGCACGACGGGGCCTGGCTGGAGCGGTTTCAGAATGCGGTTCTGACCCGGCCCGAAGTGCAGGAGGCGCATCGTTTGGCCGGGGACATTGATTATATCCTGAAAGTGCGGGTGAAAAACGCCCGCGCATACGACGAATTCTATCAGGCGCTGATCAAGGAAGTAGCGATTTTCAACGTGACGGGGGCGCTTTCGATGGGTGAAATCAAAAGCACATTCGCCTTGCCTCTGTAGGTGGCAGTTCTTTGCACATTCGGGATTTTAGCTTGTTGGAACCGCAGGGCACCTGCTAGCGTTTGGCTAGGCATAGGACGAGACTGGTGGTTGGCTTGGGCAGATCAGCGCTGCGGCGGTTTCGACATCAAACAACGGTGTTTGCAATTGTGCTGGGCTGCGCGGGTCATGCGCAGGCGTTCGAGTTGTTCGGGGTCAAGTTCTTTGAGCCCGCGAGTGAACAAAAGATCGAAGTGCTCGATCCTCAGACGTATCGGCTGAACTTTCAAGTCGCTGGTGACGAAGCGCTGCGCGACCGACTGCGCGGGGCATCGCAGCTTTGGCAGGATCGACGCGAACCGGCGGCAGGGTCTGCGGGGTTAATTGCCAAGGCTCGCAACGATTATGCAGCGATTTTGGCGGGGTTGTATCGGGCGGGATATTACGGCGGTGTCATCGACATTCGTGTTGCGGGGCAAGAGGTTACGGGGCTTTCGCTGTTTGCGGAGTTTTCCGAGAATGTGCCGGTGACCGTGCACGTGGACCCCGGCGGGCAATTTCGATTTGGAACGCTGGAGGTGCAAAATCCTGCCGTGAAAGGCGCGGACTTTGGTTTTGAACCGGGTCTGCCGGCGCGATCATCGGTGTTGGAAATCGTGACCCAAGCCACAATCGCTGCTTGGCGCGACCGGGGGTTTGCCAAGGCAGCGCTGGTTGGGCAAGACGTGGTTGCCGATCATGGATTGAGCCAGCTGGATGCGACCCTGGCGTTTGATCCGGGACCGGCGGTGCGCTTTGGCTTGACTTCAACCGAGGGGTCGGAGGCAGTAGACGGTGATTTCATCACTTATATGGCCGATATCCGGCCCGGTGCGCGGTTTGATCCCGACGTGCTGGAGGCCGCGCAAAAGCGGCTGGCGCGGTTGGGGGTGTTTGGCTCGGTTCGGGTGGTCGAGGGCGATTTGGTCGATGGCAATGCCTTGCCGGTGACAATTGCCGTGCAGGACCGGCTGCCGCGCCGGTTTGGCTTTGGCGCGACTTATTCCAGCATTGATGGTCTGGCGCTCGAGGGGTTTTGGCTGCATCGCAATCTATTTGGTCGCGCCGAGCAGCTGCGGCTGGACGCCAGCATCGCGGGCATCGACGGAACTTATGCCTTTGATCGCTACGATTACATCTTGGGCGCATCGCTGACGCTGCCCGGCGTGATGGACCCTGATACCGATTTCAAAGCAGCAGCGGAATTGCACCATCTGAATCTGGCCGCTTATGAGGATGACAGTCTGGCACTGAGCGTGGGACTGTCACATATTTTTTCCGACCAGTTGAGCGGATCGCTGTTTGCCGGACTTGAGCGGTCGCGGTTTACCACGGGGTTGGGCGTTGACGTGGCGACAATTGCCGACCTGGAAGCTTCGGCGGTTTGGGACAGCCGGGATGATGATTTGGACGCTTCGCGCGGGTTTTATCTGTCGGCCGAGGTTTCGCCATATCTGACGCTGGAAACCAGCACCAGCGGGGTTTCGGCTATTGCCGAAGCCCGGGCGTATTTTGCCTTGGACGAGGCGGCAAAATTTGTCGTTGCCGGACGGGTGAAGTTTGGTTCGCTGATCGGGCCGGTATTGGCGGATGCGCCGCCGGACCGGTTGTTCTTTGCGGGTGGCGGCGGGTCGATACGCGGCTATGGCTATCAAAGCGTTGGGGCTGATGTTTTGGCGGGTGATCCGGTGGGGGGATTGTCGCTGGTGGAGACTTCGCTGGAATTGCGGGCACGGGTTTCGGACAAGATTGGCGTGGTCGGGTTTCTGGACGCCGGTTTGGTTGGGCCCGATCGCTTTCCCAACGGCGGCGAGCGGTTCTTGGCGGGT
This sequence comes from Paracoccaceae bacterium, assembly GCA_031369165.1. Taxonomy (GTDB): domain Bacteria; phylum Pseudomonadota; class Alphaproteobacteria; order Rhodobacterales; family Rhodobacteraceae; genus JANMOK01. The sequence continues at coordinate 6,859 of JANMOK010000384.1, read as the reverse complement.
GCCGGTATGGGCTTGCGCTATTACACCGGGCTGGGGCCATTGCGGGTGGACGTGGCGACGCCGGTGGGGCAGGGCGGATATGCCGTGTATATCGGCATCGGGCAGGCGTTTTGATGCGGCTGATCCTGGCCCTGTGCATGTTGGTTGGATTGGCGCAGCCGGGTTGGACGCAAGAAGGTTTTGTGCCGGAATTTGTGGAAAAGCAGCTTTCCGCTGAAGGCCGTTACGTGCGCCTGAACGGGGTAACCGGGTTATTATCGTCAAGAGCCAATATCGCCGAGATTACTGTTGCCGACGACACCGGGGTTTGGCTGCGGATCAATCAAGCGGCGATTGATTGGCGGCGGGCGGATTTGTTTTCAGGGAAATTGACGGTCAATAGTTTGACGGCATCTTCGATTGACGTGTTGCGGCGGCCGGTTTCGGTTGGCGACATGCCGACGCCGGAAGCACGGGCTTGGGCCGTACCGGAATTGCCGATTGTGGTGGATATCGGCGAATTGCGCATTGATGAACTTCGTTTTGCCAACGAAGTTTTTGGCTTGGCGTCAGTTCTGCGCAGCGAAGGGTCGATGAAACTGGAGGCTGGCAACCTGACAGCCGCCTTGGACATGGTGCGGTTGGATGGTGCGGGCGGCGATGCGCGGTTGCGGGTATCCTATCAGAAAATCGTCGATTTGTTCGACATCGCTCTGGATATCTCCGAGCCTGAGCAAGGGGTTATTGCCAATGCGTTAAACCTTGAAGGGAAACCCTCGGTGGGTTTGACCCTGCAAGGACACGGTCCGGTGGGCAGTTTGGACCTGATCCTTGGCCTGGATACAGCCGGCCAGAAGCGAGTTTCGGGGCAAGCATTTTTACGGCGTGGCGACGAAGGCCTGGCGTTTGAAGCCGATTTTTCGGCTACTTTGGCCGACGTGGTGGGGGCGAAATACCGGGCGATATTTGCGGAACCGGTGACAGGTAGTATCGCGGGCGTTCGCAGGGCAAGCGATTGGCAGATTGAAGCGTTTGATCTGGCCGGGGCCGGGTTGGGCCTGAAAGCGGACGGTATTTTTGCCGGGGGCATTTTTGACGGCAAAATCGCATTGGAAAGCGAGGGGCTGGATCGGTTTTCGGGGCTGGTCGGCGTGCCGCTGGCCGGTGCCGGTTCGATCGAGGCAAGCGGGAAAATTGCGCCCGTGGCGGGGACGTTCGATCTGGATTTGCGCGGTTCGGTCACTGATTTGGTGCCGGGGCAAGATGTCGTGGCGCGGTTGTTGCGGGGGGAAACAAAGCTTTCGGGAGGGTTGATCCGCGATGCCGGTGGATTGCGGGCGGAGGCGCTCCGGTTGCAATCGGCCCGTGTGGATGCGGTGTTGAACGGGGCAATTTCATCGCTGGGTGGCGATCTGACGGCTGCGTTGGGTTTGGTTGATTTGGCCGATTTGGGTGGGCCGGTTTCGGGGGCTGCACGGGCGGAATTATCGGCGAAGGGAGGTGCAGCGGGGTTTGCGGTTGAGAGCAAGTTTGTGGTGCCAAATGGGGAAGTGGCTGGGAGGAGTTTGGAAGCGCTGGAGTTGGGCCTGGATGGCGAATTCAAAGTTGACAAGTTTGACGGAACATTGTATGCGCGGGCAAATGTTGGGTCGAAAGAGGCCGTGTTGTCGTCAGAATTGTTTGTCAGCGGCGAGGGTGTTTTTCTGAGCAAGATCAATGCAGATTGGGCAGGCGTTGAATTAACCGGGGGATTGGCACTCAGGAGTGATCAGTTTTTTGGGGCGCAAGTTGTCTTGCGGGCGAATGAGATTGCCGAAGCTGCTGGCGTGCTTGGTTTCCAAGCGCAAGGATCGGTTGAAGAGCTGGAGATTTCCGCCAGTAGCCGCGACCATAAGCAGAACTTGGTGCTGATGCTGGCCAGCGCGCAACTGGAAACCGGTGGGGCGGTGTTTTCTGATGTTGCGGGCAAGATTTCGGTTGCCGATGCGTTTGGCGCGCGTCGGTTTGAGGCGAATTTTGGCAGCGCGACGCTGGCGGTTGCAGGGTTGAATTTCGAGACTTTGCGGTTGCTGGGGGATAATGCGAACGGCGTGCCGGAGTTTGACGTGACCGGGCGCGGATTTGGCGCGACGGATTTGGCGGTTCAAGGGCGGATTCTGGAATTCGGCCCGGTGCCGCGCATCGGCATTGACGCGGCGCGATTGGCCAATGCTCAGGCAGATATTGCTCTGAAATCGCCAAGTGAAATTACGTTGGCAGAAGGGCAGTTCGTGGTTGCACCGATGGTGTTTTCGTCGGGCGCGGGCGAAATGGAATTGGCCGGTTCGTTTGGCAATAACCTTGCGGGTATTATGAACTTGACCGGCTTTCCGTTAGCGGCGAGCGGGTTGGTTGTGACAGATTTTGCTTTGCTGGGCCTTGTGACTGGCACGGTTAGCGTAAGTGGCTCCGCCGAGATGCCAGTTGTGCGCTTTGATTTGACAGCAAGCGATGCCAGTTCCGGGACGTCGCGCGGTTTAGGATTGCCGCCGCTCAATCTGGTCACGACCGGCAGTTTCGCTGGCGGGATGTTGCAAGTTGACACAGCGACGGCGCAGGGGGCGGGGGTGAATGTTGCAGTTGACGGAACGGCGCCGATGGCGGGTGCGGGCGTCGATTTGGCGGTAACGGTCACGCAGCTTGATTTGGCGCTGTTCGATGCTGCGTTTGGCCAACGGGGTGTTGATGGCACGCTGGCAGGTTCGGCGCAGGTGACGGGGGAATTGGCCGATCCTGCGGTCACCTACGATTTTCGCGCGGCGGGCTTGAGTTTGGCGGCGTTGCAGGCGGCGGGGATCGGGGCGTTTACGGCGGAAGCGGCGGGCAGTTATCGCGAGGGGACGATTCAACTTGGCGCGACAGCGGTTCGCGGTCCGAGCGGTTTGGGCCTGACGGCTACGGGCGCGGTTTCCCTAAAGGGTGGACCGTTGGCGGTGAATGTTGCCGGCAATGTGCCGCTGGCGTTGGTGAACGGGTTTTTGGCTGGCCGTGGCGCGCAGGCCGATGGGCGGTTGCAGGTTTCGGCGCGGGTTGGTGGCACGCTGGCGGTCCCCGATGTCAGCGGCAGCCTTGCCCTGGCGAATGGCACGTTCAGCGACAGCGCGACCAATTTGCGCCTGAACCAAGTGGCGTTGGATGGGCGGTTTGATGGCCAGTCGCTGGTGATCGCTGCCGGATCGGCGCGTTCCAGCGCTGGAGGTTCGATGGATATTTCCGGGTCACTGGGGTTTGGCAATGGTTTGGTACCCGATATTTCGATGCGGCTGAACAACCTGGCTTATGCCGACGGGCGCACGGTAGTGACGCGGCTTTCCGGCGATTTGGCTTTGCGTGGTCCGCTAAATGGGGGGGCAATTTTGTCGGGCGATTTGACGCTGGGCGAGACGCAGGTGCTGATACCCGAAGGCTCGGGCGCCAATGCCGGGGCGTTGCTGGAGGTTCGGCACGCCGGGCAAAGTGCGTCAGTACAGGCCACACTGGATCGGGTAAGTGCCAACGCCAGTACGGCCGGAACTGGGTTCATTTCGAACGTTCAGGTGGATATTTCGCTTGGCGCACCGGGGCGGATATTCGTGCGCGGACGCGGATTGGATATCGAAGTGCGCGGCGCTTTGCGGGTGAGCGGCACATTGGGAGATGTGGTGCCGGTCGGCTCGTTTGATCTGGTGCGCGGCCGGTTTGCAATTTTGGGCCAACGCTTTGATTTTCGGCAGGGGCAGGTGACTTTGGAAGGCAATCTGGACCCGACTTTGGATTTCCGCGCCGAAACCCTGAGCGGCGATGTGACGGTGATTGTAACGGTCAGCGGCTCGGCCTCGGACCCTTCGGTGGTCTTCTCCTCGGTGCCGCAACTGCCGCAGGACGAGGTTATTGCCTTGTTGATATTCAACCGTGGTTTGGGCGATTTGTCGCCGTTTCAACTGCTGCAACTGGCTTCCGCCGTGCGCGAGTTGAACGGCGGCCGCGACAATGGCTTGTTCAGCCAGATTCGCAATGCGGCGGGGTTGGATGATCTGGACATTCAAACCGATGTCGATGGGTCTGCGGTGGTCAAGGCGGGTAAGTATATAGAAGAAAACATTTATCTGGAGCTTGAGGCCGGATCGAAAGGCACCACGCGGGCGACGATAAATCTGGATTTGAGCGATAACGTGACGGCCAAGGCGAGTGCTGGGTCGGATGGCGAAAGTGGGGTGGGGGTGTTTTATGAGCGGGATTATTGAGGCGTGAGTTGACGGTTGACGGTTTGCGCCCAACCCCCTCATCCGGCGCATTCGCGCCACCTTCTCCCCAATGGGGAGAAGGGGATTCCTTAACCCCCGGTCAGGCTCATGTGGCGGGCGACTTCGCCTTTGACGGTCTGGCGGGAATAATCGAAATCGTGGCCCTTGGGTTTGCGGGCGATGGCGGCGCGGATGGCGGTTTCCAGCAGCGCGTCGTCGGGGCTGGCGCGCAGCACGCGGCGTAGGTCGGCGTCGTCGTCTTGGCCGAGACACATGTAAAGCTGGCCGGTGCAGGTGAGGCGGACACGGTTGCAGCTTTCGCAGAAGTTGTGGCTGAGCGGGGTGATGAAGCCGATTTTGGCTTTGGTTTCAGCAACTTGCACATAACGGGCCGGGCCGCCGGTATTGTGTTGGATGTCGGTCAGGGTCCATTTGGTGGACAGTTCGCGGCGCAGGTCTTTGAGCGACCAGAATTGATCGAGGCGGCCAATCTCGCCCATATCGCCCATCGGCATGACCTCGATGAAGGTCAGATCAAAGCCGCGTTGGCCGCACCAGGCAACCAGATCGTGGACTTCGTTTTCGTTGACGCCTTTCAGCGCCACGGTGTTGATTTTGACCTTGAGGCCCGCCTCAACCGCGGCGTCGATGCCGTCGATCACCTGGGCGAAACGGCCCCAGCGGGTGATGTCTTTGAATTTTTCGGGGTTAAGGGTGTCGAGCGAGACATTGACGCGCCTGACACCGAACCGCGCCAGATCGGCGGCGTATTTGTGCAGTTGCGAGCCGTTGGTGGTGAGGGTGAGCTCTTGCAGCGCTCCGGTTTTGAGGTGCCGCGACATGGCTTCAAAGAAGGTCATGATGCCTTTGCGCACCAAGGGTTCGCCGCCGGTGATGCGCAGTTTCTTGACGCCAAGGTGGATGAAAGACGAACAAAGGCGGTCGAGTTCCTCCAACGACAGCAGGTCGGGTTTGGGCAGGAAGGTCATGTTCTCCGACATACAATAGACGCAGCGGAAATCGCAGCGGTCGGTAACCGAGACGCGCAAGTAGTTGATGGCGCGCTCGAACGGGTCGATCAGGGTGCTGGTGGCTTGCATGGGGGTTAGGATAGGCTTTGGGGGCGGTTGGTTCAAGGGTGGGCGGATGATTGAGCTGGGGTCGAGTTGGGAGGCGATGCAGGCGACGTTTGTTTGGCCGAAGCTGGCGCAGTTTAACATTGCCGAGGCTGTTTGTGAGAAATCGGCGTTGTCGGACCCTTCGCGCGTGGCCCTGCGTGAGGTTGTTGGGAGGGATTGGACGTTTGGGCAATTGGCGCGGGATTCGGCGCGGTTTGGCAATGTGTTGCTGGGGCTGGGGTTGAGGCGTGGAGACCGCTGTGCGGTGCTGTTGCCGCAGGGGCCGGAGGCGGTGTTGGTGCATTTGGCGTGTTACCGGATTGGGGTGATTGTGGTGCCGTTGTTTGTGTTGTTTGGGCCGGATGCTTTGGCCTATCGGCTGGCGGATTGCGGGGCTAAGGCGTTGGTTGGTGATGCGGCTGGGTTGGAGAAGGTTGCGGGAATTCGGGGGGAATTGCCGGAATTGGGCGTGGTTTTGTCGGTGGCGGATTTTTGGCGCGAGATGGAACGGGCTTCGGATCATTGTCCGATTGTGCCGACAAGCCCGGATGATCCGGCGTTTATTGCCTATACGTCGGGCACAACCGGGCAGGCCAAGGGGGTTTTGCACGGGCACCGGGTGTTGATCGGGCATCTGCCGGGGTTTGAGACGCAGCACGATTTTTTGCCGCAAAAGGGCGATTGCATGTGGACGCCGGCCGATTGGGCCTGGCTGGGCGGGTTGTGCAATGTTTTGTTGCCGTCGTTGTATCACGGGGTGCCGGTGGTGGTGCAGCCGGCGGGGAAGTTTGACCCAGCGGCGGCGGTTGAATTGATCAGGGCGATGCGGGTGCGCAATGCGTTTCTGCCGCCAACGGCGCTGCGGTTGTTGCGGTTGGCGGGGGTCTCGGTAACGGGTTTGCGCTCGGTCGCGTCCGCCGGGGAAGTATTGGGTGGCGAGATGCTGGATTGGGGCCGTGAACACTTGGGGGTTACGATCAATGAGGCGTTTGGGCAGAGCGAATGCAACTTGTTTTTGGGCAATTCGTCGGCGGTATTTGCGGTGAGGCCGGGGTCAACTGGTAAGGCGGTGCCGGGGCATCGGGTGGGGATTTTGGGGGTCGATGGTTTTGTTGTGGCGGATGGTGTGGTCGGCGAGATCGCCGTAGCGCGGCCTGATCCGGCGATGTTTTTGGGTTATTGGAATAGGCCGGATGAGACCGAGATAAAGTTTGTCGGTGATTGGCTGCTGACCGGCGACATGGGGTGGCGCGATGATGAGGGGTATTTTCATTTCTCGGCCCGCGCCGACGATGTGATCAATGTGGCCGGGTTTCGGGTTGGACCGGGTGAGATTGAGGAGTGTCTGATGCGGCATCCGGCGGTGGCGGTGGCGGCGGTCGTAGGGGTGCCGGACGCGGTGAAGGGTGAGGCAGTGCAGGCGTTTGTGGTGTTGCGCGAGGGGGCTGTTGTGGGGGCAGCGGAGTTGGTTGGCTTTGTAAGGTCACGGCTGGCCCCGCA
>JANMOK010000358.1:0-5538 GCA_031369165.1 Paracoccaceae bacterium | reverse complement strand
CTGACCCGTCGTGACGCTTCAAATGCGGCGCTTCCCAGAATTTGAAGCTTTCGGTGGTCAAGAGCGTCTCGTTGACCTCGATCCCGAGGCCGGACGCATCGCTGACCGGATAGACGGCACCTTGCAGCCGGGGCTGCACCGGGAACATGTCGTCAGCCACGCCTCCCGAATAGATGTCGCCGGCACTGACGCGGGTTTCCAGCCAACTGAAATTGGCGACGGCGGCGGAAAAATGGACGGTGGCGGCAGTGCAGACGGGCCACAGCGGGTTGTGCGGCATCAGATCGACGTAATGCGCCTCGGACCAGCCGGCGACTTTCATCGCTTCGGTCAGGCCACCGACATTGCAGACATCAAGACGGTTGAACTGATGGATGCCGCGTTCGACATAGGGCAGGAATTGCCACTTTGACGCAAACTCCTCGCCAATCGCAAACGGGATTTCTGTCAGAGTCTGCAGGGATTCATAGGCCTCCGGTGTCTCGTCGCGGATCGGTTCTTCCAGAAAATCCAAAGTGCCGCGCGGCATTTTCTGGCAGAAGCTGGCGGCTTCGGCGACCGAAAGGCGGTGGTGCCAGTCGATCCCCAATACAACGGTATCCCCCAAGGCCTTACGCGCCTGAACGCAGGCGCGGGCGGTTTTGGCGATGTGCTCTCGGGGTTCAAAGGTGGTATTGCTGGTGAAATCGGGAAAGGGCGGATGCAATTCCAGCCCGCCTCCATCAGGCCGTTCGCCTGATCAATCATCGGGCCACTTTCGGCGGTGGTGGTCGAGGCGAAGGTGTGAATGTGGTCGCGCTGCTTGCCCCCCAAAAGCTCGTAGACCGGAACGCCAAGCGGCTTGCCCTTGATGTCGTAAAGCGCGATGTCGATGGCCGAGATGGCAGCCTGCAGCACCCGGCCGCCCTCAAAATGCTGGCTGCGGTACATTTCCTGCCATAATGCACCGATCTGGAACGGATCGCGGCCGATCAGGAACTGGGCGTAATGCTCCATGGCACCGACGACCGCCTTTTCGCGGCCCGACAAACCGCTTTCGCCCCAGCCGAACACATCCTGATCGGTTTCGACCTTGACGATCAGCTGATTGCGGTGGCCGACCCAGACCAGACAGGGCTTGACGGCGGTTATTTTCATCTTACCAACACCTCAGGGTGCCGTCTTCGGCACGGGCGACGGGCAAGAAAGCTTGCGTGTAAGGGTGCTTGGCGGCGACTTTTTGATCAATTTCAACGCCGTGACCGATAGTCTCACCAGTCGTCAGATAACCGCCTTCCTGCTGCCACGCATGGGGAAACATTTCATGTGTGGCTTGCGTGTAGCCGGAATACTCCTGAATGCCGAAGTTGGGCACCCAGCGGTCTACGTGCACATTCGCCCCCATCGCCACCGGCGACACATCCATCGGGCCGTGGCCGGCCGAGCGGACATGCTAGATCGCGGCGAAATCAAAAATGCGCCGCAGGCCGGTGGCGCCGCCGGCATGGACCGAGGTGACGCGGACATAGTCGATCAACTGTTCGCTGATCAGCTGCTGGCAGTCCCAGATCGTGTTGAAAATCTCACCCAGTGCTATCGGCGTGGTCGTGTGCTGACGGATTAGCCGGAAGCCTTCCTGCAATTCCGCCTGCACTGGGTCTTCCAGCCAGAACAGTCGGTAGGGTTCGAGGTCCTTGCCCAGCCGCGCCGCCTCGATCGGGGTCAGGCGGTGGTGGACGTCGTGCAACAGATGCACGTCCCAGCTGACCGCATCGCGCAGCCGTTCTAAGAGCTTGGGTACCAATGGCAGGTACTTGTGGGTGGACCAGACCTACTCCACCGGCAGGGCCTGCACCATGCCGCCGGCGGCCTGATCTGACCCCGGGCCAGTGCCATAGATGGGAGGCAGGCCGGGGATGGACACTTGGGCGCGGATGGCTTGCAGGCCTTTTTCACGCTGCGCGATAACACCTTCGACCGTTTCGGAAATATCCATGCCGCCGACGTGCTGGTAGATCATCACCTTGTCGCGCGAGGCCCCGCCAAGCACCTGATATAGCGGCATGGTTGCCGCCTTGGCCTTGATGTCCCACAAGGCGATGTCGATCCCCGAGATTGCCGCCATGGTGATCGGACCGCGCCACCAGTAGGCACCTTTGTATAGGTATTGCCAGATATCCTCGATCTTGTGCGGGTCGCGGCCGATCAGGATCGGGATGACATGTTCGGTAAGGTAGGCCGCGACTGCCAGTTCCCGCCCGTTCACCGTGGCATCGCCAATGCCATACAGCCCCGCATCGGTGATGATTTTCACCGTTACGAAATTCCGCCCCGGCGAGGCGACAATGATTTTGATATCCTTGATCCTCATAATATCCTCACGGTCAGGCGTTTTCGCCGAAATAGCTGGAGCCAGGTTTCAGATGGGCGCGCGCCACGTCTTCGTACAGCGTCAATCCATGCCCCGGTTTGTCGTTCAGCGCGATGAAGCCGCCCTTGATCGGCGAGCCGCCCATCACCAGATCGCCCCACCAGTCGACGTCATGGGCGTGGTATTCCATCAACAAATAGTTGCTGATCGCCACACAGACATGACCGCAAGCCACCGTCCCAATCGGGCTGGCGACGTTATGCGGGGCCATCGGGATGTAATACAGGTTGGCGCGGTCGGCGACCTTTTTGAACTCCAGCGGGCCGCCCATTTTGGGAATGTCGGGGGTGATGATGCGGACCGCCTGTTTCTCGATCAATTCGCGGTAGCCTTGAAGCAAGTATAGATTTTCGCCGGTGCAGATCGGGGTGCGGGTGGACATGGTCACCAACCGCTGTGCCTCGATGTTGTGCGGGGGCACCGGATCTTCCAGCCACAGCAGGTCCAAAGGCTCCAGTGCCTGCGCCAGTTTGATCGCGTCATTGACGCCGAATTTCCAATGCGCGTCCATCGCCACCATGATCTCCGGCCCGACCACCTCACGAACCGCAGTTGCCACGGACACCATCCAGGCCGGCTCCTGCGAGCCTATCAGGCGGTTGAACGGCTCCACCCATTGGCGGCGGGTATGGTCGTTGTCGGTCAGGTCCAGAGTATAGGGATTGGCGTTGTCGAGGTCGAATTTGACCGCTGTGAACCCCGCCGCCACAACATCCTTCGCCCGTGCGGCATATTGCGCCGGATCCGGCGTTTCCCCCTCGTGGCAATCGGCGTAGATGCGGATCTTTTCGCGGAAGCGGCCACCGAAGAAGGTCGAGATCGGCAAGTCATGGGCGCGGCCCATCAAGCCCCACAACGCAATCTCGATGCCCGACATGGCGGTGACAGTGACGCCGCCCTGTGACCCCTCACCCGACAGCGAGCGTTCCATGATGAACATGAGGTGCGCGATATTGGTCGGGTCCTCTCCGATCAACAGGGGTTTGGCGCGGTGGACAAGTTCGGCCACGCCTGCGCCCCAATAGGCCTCGCCCAGTCCAGTGACCCCGGTGTCGGTGGTGATCCGCACCAGAACCCAAGGGAAGTTTCCAGCGATGACGGCGGTGGCGACATTGGTGATTTTCATGAGACAGCTTTCGTGATGGGATCATGTTTCCAGCCCAGCAAACGCTCGGCCTTGGTGGTGTTGAAGAACCTGGCGTTGCCCTCGAAATCGCCCCGGATCGGCACCTGCGGAAAGTGCCGGTTGGCAAGATCGTGGCTGGGAATATCCTCGGCGGTGTCGGGGGCGGTGATGTAAATCACCTCGTGTCCGTGCAGATCGGTCAATACCGCCGCAAGGGCGGCGCGGGCCCCGGCCCTGGGGTCCACGTAAGCCCAGAGGGGTTTTTCCAGCGACGTCCAGCCATTGGCATAGGCGTCGCGGGCAAATTGTCTGGGCTTGTTCCAGTGAAACCGCAGGCTGGCGATGCTGACCCCGGGGTGCAGGCGGGCAAAGGCGTCGGCCTGCTGTTCGCAGATCCATTTCGACAGGGAACAGGCGTCTTCGGCATGGTTCGGATGGGCTTCGTCAATCGGGAAATACTCATAACGCGGCACCCGGCTGAAAGCATGGCCGATGGCGTTGACGCTGGAGGCTTGCGCGATCCGAAAAATCCCGCATTGGGTTGCGGCGCTTAGGGCATTGTAAGAGCCCACGACATTGGTGTTGTGAACCACATGATCGGGGTGGTGCAACGGGCCGGGAATTGCCGCGAGGTGGATCAGGGCATCGCATCCGGTGAAGGCGGCAACGAGGGCCTCATGATCCGCCAAGTCGGCCCGAATGCAGCGCAGACCGGGGAGTGCCACGGCGGGCGCAACTTTGTCGACGCTGACGACACCATGCCCCAGCTCCAGCGCCAGCGCGGTGACTTCACGTCCGATATGGCCGATTCCGCCGGTGATGGCGATGGTCAGCGAAGGCGGGAATGGGACGGGTTCGGCTGTTTCCGGCATCGTATCCTCTGGACTTCAGCTTTACACCGCCTGCAGCGCCGCTTGGGTTTCGCCGTCGAAAAGGTGAATTCGGTCTTGATTGAAATCCAGCCAGACCGGTTGATCGGGCTCAACCGGCACGTTCGGATCAAGGCTGATGATCACGATGGACTGGTCAAGATAGACCTGAACGAAGGTCACGTCGCCCGTGGGCTCCACCGTATAGACCTTGCAGGCGATGGCCCCCGATACCTCGGCGCTGTGCAACGTGATCGTGCTGTGCCGCGCACCAAGCACGATGGCGTCGGTCTTGGCCGCCAGCGCCTTGCGCGCATTCGCGGGCGACAGCGGCACCTTCCAGTCCCCGACACCGACGAGAACCACAGCATCGCCCTGCCGCTGCACGGTCACCGGCACCAGGCTCATCGCCGGGCTGCCGACGAAACTGGCGACAAAGGTGTTCACCGGATGGGCGAACACGTTCTTCGGCGTATCATATTGCTGAAGCGTGCCGCCATTCATCACCGCCATCTTGTCGGCCATTGTCACGGCCTCAAGCTGATCGTGCGTCACTTAGTTGATGGTGGCGTTCAGGTCCTGATGAAACCGCTTCAACTCGGTCCGCATCTGCACCCTCAGCTTGGCGTCAAGGTTCGACAGCGGCTCATCCATCAAAAAGGCGCGCGGGTCGCGCACCAGCGCCCGACCCAACGCCGCCCGCTGCTGCTGGCCACCCGACAACTCGCGCGGCTTGCGCTCCAGCAGATGGGTGATGTCCAGCACACGCGCCGCCTCGCGCACCTTTGCGTCGATCTCGGCCTTCGGCAATTTGCGCATCTGCAACGGAAAGGCGAGGTTCTTGAACACCGATTTGTCGGGGTAAAGCGCATAGTTCTGGAACACCATCGCGATGTCGCGGTCTTTGGGGTCAAGGTCGTTGACCAGCCGGTCGCCAATATGGATGTTGCCGTCCGAAATCGGGATCAGCCCAGCAATCAGCTTCAGCGCCGTCGCCTTGCCGCAGCCCGAGGGGCCGACAAGGGCAACGAACTCGCCGTCCTCGACCACGAAAGACACGTCCTTTACCGCGTAAACCGCGCCGTAGGTCTTTACCACGTTTTCAAGAACAACTCTGGCCATCCGACATCCTT
>JANMOK010000354.1:0-2393 GCA_031369165.1 Paracoccaceae bacterium | reverse complement strand
GTGATAACCGATGGATTGCAAACCACCCACAGTTTCCACCGTCGGCGCAGGATACATCACTTCGGCACCGCGAAAATTAGTTGAACCGCTCCAGTTGAAATTCGGCGGAATCCCCGCCGCCCCGGGCACGCGCCAATAGGTTTTCCAGCCGGGATTGAGCTCGATGCGGATTGCAGCCACCATGCTACCGTCTTGCTGTGTCCAACCCGGCAGGAACTTCGCACTACCAAAGTCCACGTTCTGCGCCTGGGCCAATGTCGCAAGCATAAAAGTCGACAAGATCAGTGCCAGTTTCAACAACAGCTTTTCCTCCTTCCAACCCCCATGCACCGCAATTGGCCAAAGGAAAAGTGACAATTGCTAATCACACGTAGTCTTGAAATGGCCGTGTTCGCGGCGCATCTTTGATGCCATGAAACAGCGCGATGATATTCCCTATCTGGATGGCCAGCTTTTGGTGGCCATGCCCGGTATGGGCGACCCGCGTTTTGAGCGGACGGTGATATTTTTATGCGTGCATTCACCCAAAGGCGCTATGGGGTTGATTATCAACCGTCCCGCCAATGATTTGAGCATTGCCGATTTGATGGAGCAGCTTGAGATTCAATCCAGCGACAAGGTGCCCGACAGCAAGGTGCATTTTGGCGGGCCGGTGGAAAATGTGCGCGGTTTTGTCTTGCATTCGGGCGACTATGGCGATCCGACATCGACAATGAAAGTCAGCGACCAGTTCGGCATGACCGCTTCGCTCGATATTCTGAAGGACATGGCGGGCGGCAAGGGTCCGGCCAATGCGATACTGGCGCTGGGCTATTCCGGCTGGGGACCAGGGCAGTTGGAGAATGAAATCAAGGCCAACGGCTGGCTGACGTGCGCCGCCAATTCCGAGATCGTGTTTCAGAAAAAAGACGATGACAAATGGACAGCGGCTTTGAAAAGCATCGGCATTGATCCCCGCTTGCTGTCAACCGAAGGTGGGCGGGCCTGAACGTGGGGCCGCAGCGCGACGCAGACGGTCGTTAATCGCCCGACCTAGGCCAGTTTCGGGAATACGGGCGACGGCAACTTGGGTGACACCAAGGGTATCAAGTTCACGCAACATGGCAAACAGGTTGGCAGCGGCTTCGTGCAGGTCGCGGCTGGGTGACAGGTTGCGTGTGGGGGCGGCGTGCGTATCGGGACCAAAGCCAAGCCAGCCCTCACCCGACAATGGAGCATCGGCGTTCAGGCGCAGGTCGGTGCTGGGGGCATAATGCGAGTCCATTTGCCCCGGTGCGATGATTTTCCCTTGTTGGGGGTTGGCAAGTCGAATCCCTAAGCAGGCCTCAACAGCTTCGCTTGGAATACCGCCGGGGCGGAGCAAAATTGGGCCTTCGGGGCCAAAGCCGACGATGGTTGATTCCAAACCGACATCGCAGGGACCGCCATCGAGGATGCCGTCGATGCGACCTTGCAACCCTTCGAGCACGTGCTGCGCCGTTGTCGGGCTGACCTTGCCCGAACGATTGGCAGAGGGCGCGGCAATGGGGCCGGCAAAGGTTTGAAGTAAAGCTTGGGCAACGGGATGTGCAGGGACGCGTAGGCCGACATGTGGCAATCCGGCTGTGACCAAATCGGCAAGGCTGCAATTGGCTATTTTGGGCAAGACCAAGGTCAAGGGGCCGGGCCAGAAGGCATCGGCCAAGGCTTCGGCTTGCGCGCTAAACACCCCCAGTTCACGCGCAGCTTGCAGCGATGCCACATGCACGATCAACGGGTTGAAACTTGGTCGGCCCTTGGCGGCAAATATCGCGGCAACGGCCAGTGGATTGCAAGCATCAGCGCCAAATCCGTAAACCGTTTCGGTCGGAAAAGCGACCAACTTGCCGTTCCGCAAGGCCGTGGCGGCCTGAGAAATTTCACCCGGTGCATGCCAGATTTGCGTTGCAATCGTCACGGTCATTTTACTCGTGTTTCACTTGTGGCAGTTTAGGATTATCTTAACGCAGCCCCATAACCGCTTTGCCGATTGGGTGCAAAGCCTGATGCCAGCGAAAGAAGCGCCAATGCCCTATCGTGCCCCGCTTGATGAGATCAAATTTGTGTTAGGCATGTTGGGCGCAAATCGGCTGGCGCAGAGCGAGTTGTTCGCCGAAGCGGGCCCGGAAACCATCGACGCGATTTTGGGCGAGGCGGCGAAACTGGCGGAAAACGTGATGGAACCGGTGCAAAGGTCGGGTGATTTGCACCCAGCGCGGCTGGAAAACGGCGTGGTGCGCACCTCGCCGGGCTTTGCCGAGGCTTTCAAATCCATTGCAGACGGCGGTTGGATCGGCATTTCTGCGGCCTCGGAATACGGCGGCATGGGCCTGCCGCTGACACTGGCGACCTGTGTGAACGAAATGCAATCCTCG
>JANMOK010000327.1:0-25777 GCA_031369165.1 Paracoccaceae bacterium | reverse complement strand
CATCCGCTGCACAGCCATTTTCAACCCTCAAAGCATTTTGCCGGATGTTTACAACGTGTCAGCGCAAGATAAAAGGCAGCACTGCTGCCCTATATTCAGTTAATCTCACTGAACTTTCGCCATTTGGGCATAAATCCGCATATTTTAGGGCAATACACGTTCCCTATATGGCAAATCATTAGGAAATCGTTAACAGCGCTGCAACTCCGATGATGATTCGCCACCAAGCGAATGGCGCGAATCCGCGTTTGGATACGAAATCCAGCAGTGTTTTGACCACAAACAGCCCCGAAACAAAGGCGACAACAAACCCAACGCCAATGTTGGTCAGGTCGGAAGATTGCAAAGCTTCGCGGTTTTTATACAGATCCACCGCAAATGCCCCGGCCATGGTCGGCATCGACAGAAAAAACGAAAATTCCGCCGCCGATCGTTTGTCCGCGCCCAACAGCATCGCCCCGACAATGGTCGCCCCGGAACGCGACACGCCGGGTATCATCGAAATCACCTGAAACAACCCCACGCCAAACGCCATCGTCAGAGGGTAATCCATGATGTCTGCATGTTTTGGCGGCGTCTTGATCCGGTCAACAAGCAACAACACGACTCCACCTGCAATCAGCGCTACAGCAATCAAGCGCGGCCAAGCGAACAAAACATCAACAATATAGTCATGTGCCAAAACCCCGACCAACGCGGCGGGCAAAAACGACAAAAGCACCGCAAAGACGAATTTTTGCGTGCGCCGATCATGCATCATGCCACGGGCAATCTGCCAAAGTTTTCCGGCATAGGCGGTAACAACCGCCAGGATCGCGCCAAACTGGATCAAAACCTCAAATCCGTTGCCCGCCGCATTGAGGCCCAGCAATTTCTCCGTCAGCAGGATATGCGCGGTCGAAGATACCGGAATGAACTCGGTTACACCTTCGACCAGCCCCAGAATGGCAGCCTCGACCAGCGTTTGCTCTGCCATATCAACCCTGTCTTTCTAGCGCGACCGCAATCGCGTTGCCCGCACACTTCCGTCGTCCGCGATAATTGCGCGCACCTCGGCTTCGTCACCGACGGCGGGCGGCTTATCGATGCGCGTACCTGGCGTAACTGTAAACACCGCACCGTCAATTGCGTTGCGGGCGGTCAAGATTCCGCGCAACCGGATCTCCCTTCCCGCAGGTATTGGTGCCGGCTCACCATTCGCGTCCGCCGCCCCCTGGGCAATCCAGTCGCGGATCAGCCGGATTTCATCTTCCGACAAATATGGCGGCCCGTCTTTGGGCATTCTGGGTGACGATATTCCGGTTATCTTGCGCCATATTTCCGACATTTCCGGGTTTCCCGGTACCAGAACCAACCGCTCGGCCCCGACTAGAATCTGCCCGTAACTGCCAAGCCGCAGCCCCTCGGGCGGCGAACCCAGCACGGAATTGTCGGAGTGGCATTTGACGCAGCGTTGCAGGAATATCCTTTCAACGTGCGCGAAATTCACCGGCTCTCCCGGTCGCGGAACTTCCGGCAAGCTGATTGGCCCCGCTTTGGACTCGCCGTCAATCGCACCCGCATCAATCCAAGCTGAAATCAGGGCAATTTCTTCATCCGTCAGGAACGGTGGCCCGTCAAACGGCATGCGCGGCAGAATCTCGCCTTTCAGCCTGCGTATCACCGGACTGTTCGCTGCATCACCGGCAACAATGACCCGTCCAGTCCAGCTTCCCGATATCGCACTGTCATAGGTGCTCAGGTCCAGCCCAAGGGGCGCTGCCGGTCCCGAATGGCACTTCGTGCAGCGACCGGCAAAAATGGATCCAACATCGTCCCAAGTTTGAGCAAGTCCCGCCGTTGCGAAAATCAGCCCGAACATCAGGGCTTGCGCCGTTGTGCGCAGCGTCCTCACGAGCGCAGGTTTTTCGCCGAAGCGGTGATCGCATCGAACTGACCATGCGGGCGGAACCGGGTCAAATAACCCTCCAACACCGAATCGATGGCGGTTGGTTCAATGCCGAATTCCGACAAACCCTTGGCATCTTTGGCGACCACATTGACATGGCGCAACAAGCGAACTTGGTCTTTGGTCAGCACGCGATTCATCACCAATCCACCGGTCAAGAACTGGCCCACGTCAAAAAACCAAGCCATGATCTGCGCCAGCCAAAAGGGAACGGGAACCAATAGTCGTCGTCGATGGATCACCCGCAGCAGCCGTTCGACCAGTTGCCGAAGCGTCGCCACCTCGGGCCCACCAAGTTCATAAACACCACCTTTCGCACCTTCGGTTACAGATGCTGAAACCGCCGCCGCCACATCATCGACAAAGACCGGCTGAAACTTGGTCTCTGCCCCAATCAATGGCAGGATAGGCAAGACCTGCGCCAACCCGCCAAAGCGGCTGAAAAACGAATCCTCGGTGCCAAACAGCACCGATGGGCGCATCACAACTGCTTTGGGGAAAGTTGTCATGACGGCCAGTTCCCCCTCGGCCTTACTGCGATAGTAGACGCTATCGCTCTCAGTATCGGCACCTAGCGCCGAAATATGCACCAAACGCGTCACACCTTCTTCATGGGCGATCTTGGCAACCCGCGCCGCGCCCTGGCTCTGCACCGCAGAAAACGTTTGTTTGCCGCCTGGAAACATCACGCCCACGCAGTTCACTACCGCGTCGGCCCCGCGTATGGCCGCCCGAGTTGAAACGTCGTCGCGTACATTCGCCTGCACAATTGCCACTTGACCGACCGCGCCATAAGGCCTCAAAAATAAGGCCTCGTTGGGCCGCCGAACAGCCACCCTGACCCGGCAGCCGTGTTTGACCAGTCGGCGCACAATGTAGCGGCCCAAAAAACCCGATCCGCCAAAAACGGTAACAATTTGGCCGGTCATGCGATGCTCCCTCAATTCCGCTGATCTGCAATACAATTACCCAATCAAAGGGGCAATCGGCTAAGTTATGCGATTTGAACCCCAAACCGTTGACACAGCCAAAGCCCCCCGTTAAATCCCGGTCGCTGACGACACCGGCCCAGGTGGCGGAATGGTAGACGCGCTAGCTTCAGGTGCTAGTGTTCGAAAGGACGTGGAGGTTCGAGTCCTCTCCTGGGCACCAATCCCCGCGCAACCCCGGTTTCGGGGAAAATGCCGAAAGGGACGAAAGGTCGGATGACAAATTATCTTTACAAGGGCGATTTGCCGACCGGCCTCAAATTTGGCCCGGTGGTTGCGATAGACACCGAAACCATGGGCCTTGTGCCGCATCGTGACCGTTTGTGTCTGGTGCAGCTTTCGTCGGGTGACGGCAATGCCCATCTGGTTCAAATAGGTCGTGACCAAAAATCTGCGCCAGTTCTCACTAAGCTATTGACCGACCCAGACACTTTGAAAGTTTTCCATTTCGGGCGCTTTGACATCGCTGTCTTTTTGCACAAATTCGAAGTTCTGACCGCTCCAGTCTACTGCACGAAAATCGCCGCGAAACTGGTACGCACCTTTACTGACAGGCACAGCCTGAAATATTTGCTCCAGGAAATGCTGGACATAGATATATCCAAACAGCAACAAAGTTCTGATTGGGGCGCAAAGACGCTGACGGATGCACAACTCGAATATGCCGCCAGCGATGTGTTGCATCTTCACCGTTTGAAAACGCAATTGGACGCCGCCCTGGAACGCGAAAACCGCGCAGAAATCGCGCAGGCCTGTTTCGACTTTTTGCCATTCCGGGCGGCGCTAGATTTGGCGGGCTGGCCCGAAACTGACATTTTTGCCCATTAAATGGAAAAGTCGAAGCTAGATCGGATCATCGCAACCGGCCGACAGGTACTTGCTACCGAGGCGCAGGCGTTGTCGCACTATGCAACAACCTTGGACGAATCTTTCGCCAAAGCGGTCGTTTTGATGTTGGGCGTCACCGGTCGAGTCATCATTGCTGGAATGGGAAAATCCGGCCATGTCGGCAAGAAAATAGCCTCGACATTCGCCTCAACCGGCACTCCTGCCCAATTTGTGCATCCGGCTGAAGCCAGCCACGGCGATCTTGGAATGATCACCCGCAATGACGTTGTTCTGGTGTTATCGAATTCGGGCGAGACTGCCGAACTTGCCGATCTTATTGCCTATGCGAAACGCTTCGATATTCCGGTCATTGGCGTCGCCAGCAAGCCAAACTCGACGCTTGTCCTGCAGTCTGACATCGCCATCCTGCTGCCCGACATGCCCGAAGCCTGCGTGGTTGGCATGGCACCAACGACCTCAACGACACTGACAATGGCCTTGGGCGACGCGCTGGCAGTTGCACTCATGGAATGCCGTCAGTTTACGCCTGCCGAATTTCGAGAATTTCATCCTGGCGGCAACCTTGGCGCAAAACTTGTGCGTGTCAGCGACCTCATGCATCGCGGGGCGGCAATGCCAATTGCCTCGGTCGCTACAAAAATGTCAGATATTCTGTTGCTGATCACTGGCAAGGGTTTTGGAGTCGCCGGAATAGTCGATGAAAATAGCAGCTTGGTTGGTATTATAACTGACGGCGATTTACGCCGACATATGGATGGTTTGCTTGGTCTTACGGCAGGCGAGGTGATGACAAAATCGCCGAAGACGGCTTCTCCAAACATGCTGGCGTCACAGGCACTTGGCGATATGAATGAACGAAGAATTACAACGCTTTTCGTCGTCGCACCGGATGCAAACGGCGTGGCAACCGGAATTCTGCATATCCACGATTGTCTGCGCGCCGGCATTGTGTGACCGGCAAAATGAAAAAACCGTTCGGCGGCTATTCTAGATTTGTCACCTACCTGAAAATCGCACTGCCATTGGTTGCAATCATCCTGTTAGGCACGGTGTTTTTTGTGACCAGTCCAGACGATTTTGCCGGCTCTGGCATCGATTTCTCGGACGCCGACAGGTCGGCGCTACAAGATGGCCTGCACATTGTTAACCCTACTATTTCTGGTGAAACAAAAAACCTTGGTGAATACGTGTTTCGTGCTCGAACAATCTTTTCAAATGCGAATGTCCAAAATTTGATCGCGGCGGAAAAGTTGTCGGGCATAATTTATTTGCCAGACGGCCGCGTCATTGATCTCTCTGGCGAAACCGCAACAATCGACCTGAAATCCGAAGCTTTTCACCTGACGGGCGGTGCGTTTCTATCCTCATCCGACGGACATACGGTGAGGACTGGCGGGTTGTTGGCCGATTTCAAAAATGGCATTCTCACAAGCGATGGGTCGATCGAAGCGGACGGCCCGTTTGGGCATATCTGGGCAGGTTCGATGACATTGATTGTCGGGGAAAAGAACAGTGACTCAAAATTCCAGAATGGCGTGATAATGTTTAGCAATGGCGTTAAATTCCAATTTCTGGCAAGCGGAAGGTGAACGGGGACAATTTTGATGTCGGGTGCAAGATTAATACTGGTTCTATGTGCAATGGTGCTGAGTGCATTTGGTGTGCAAGCGCAAGAAACGGTGGTGCCATTTGGCGGCATCAAGCATGACAATTCACTGCCCGTTGAAATAACCGCAGACAGATTAAACATTGATCAAGCCACAGCGACCGCTGAATTTGTTGGCAGCGTGCAGGCCGCACAGGGTACTTTGAAAATAACAGCTGACAAAATAACCGTAAAATACGTGTCCGGTGAGACCGGCGCGACGGGCGAAATTGAATCCCTCATCGCATTCGGGAATGTCCTGTTCACCAACGGCGCAGAGGCCGCCGAAGGCACCAAAGCCGAATACCTTGTCGCCACAGGCATTGTTACGATGACCGGCGATGTATTGTTAACGCAAGGCAACAACGCAATGTCCGGGCAGTCGCTTCGCATCGACCTGACAAACGGCTCGGCATCGGTAGAAGGCCGCGTTCAAACGATCTTTCAACCGGACACAAATCCTTGAGTGCTCAAGCAACAGCCGTTCCACAAAGGAATCAAGGCCTTGCCGTCGTTCACCTTGGGAAGAGTTACAAGAAACGCCCGGTCTTGCGCGATGTAAGCGTCACCTTGCGCCGCGGTGAAGTCGTAGCACTGCTTGGGCCAAATGGTGCGGGAAAAACGACTTGTTTTTATGCCATCGCCGGGCTGGTTATTCCGGAAACAGGCACTGTCACGATTGATGGCGCCGACGTTACGAATTTGCCTATGTACCGACGCGCCAAGATGGGCATTGGCTACCTTCCGCAAGAAGCGTCGATCTTTCGCGGCTTGTCGGTTGAAGATAATATCTTGGCGGTTCTTGAGCTTTCAGTTCGCGATCGTTCCGAACGCATTCAAACCCTTGAAGCGCTGCTCGGCGAATTTTCGATCACGCACTTGCGACGGGCTCCAGCAATTGCACTTTCTGGCGGCGAAAGGCGTCGCGTTGAAATTGCCCGCTGTCTGGCAGGACGACCAAACTATGTGTTGCTTGACGAACCATTTGCCGGGGTCGATCCGATAGCCGTAGGTGAAATTCGGGAGCTTGTCGCCCATTTGAAAGACCGTGGGATCGGTGTACTTATTACCGACCACAATGTGCGGGAAACACTGTCGATTGTAGATCGCGCCTACATATTGCATGATGGCACAGTGTTGATGAGCGGTACCCCGGACGATGTCGTCAAAGACGACATGGTCCGACGGGTCTATTTGGGTGAAAAATTCCAGTTGTAGTTTTCTGTGTGCACAAATAGCCGCCCAAACGTTTTGGTGTTTCGATGACTTTGTCGCCAAGATTGACTTTGAAACAGTCGCCGCAGCTGGCGATGACGCCAAGGTTGCAGCAGGCGATTAAACTATTGCAAATGAACGGCGTCGAACTTTCTGAATTCCTGGAAACCGAGCTGAACAGGAATCCTTTCCTGGAATCGGTAGCCATCGATCCCGATTCCGAAAAACGTCTGCCCAGGTCCGGTTCGGCTGCGCAGATTTCAAGCGCGCAATCGGCGTTTGACCTTTCATACGCCGATCAAATTTCTGCACCAATTTCGCTGCCCGCGCACCTGCTGGCGCAAATCGGAGCGATGAAGTTTCCCAAGCAAGTTACCGATGTGGCAAAACGCCTGATCTATGAGTTGGACGACGCCGGATACTTGCGTCAGCCCCTCGAAGAACTGGCCGTCCGAACCGGATTTCCGTTGGCGTCGCTGGAGGATGGCTTGGAGGCCATTCAAAGCTGTTCGCCAACTGGCGTTGGGGCACGGACACTTTCGGAATGTTTGCGACTACAACTGATGGAATCCGCACAATTCGACGAAGTGTTTCGCTTGATTCTAGACCGCATTACCTTGGTAGCAAACGATCAAGTATCTGAGCTGGCACGAAAAACTGGGCAAACCGAAGCAGAAATAGACCGCCGCCTGGCAATACTGCTGAAATTTGACCCGAACCCGGGACATCAGATTTCAAGCGCCGTGGCAGCTTCCCGCATTCCGGACATATTTGTTTCCCGCGCCGAAAATGGTGGGTGGAATGTTGAGCTCACGCCCAGCGCAACGCCGCGTGTCATTGCCAACAACAGCTATGCATTGCACCTGAAAACTGGCGACATGATTTCCAACAAGAATTTGGTCGAGCTTTCCAACCAGGCGCTATGGCTCGAGCGTACATTGAACCAGCGGGCCAATACCATTTTGAAAGTTGCCTCCGCAATTGTCCTGCGACAACAAGCGTTCTGCGGTGCCGGCATTGCTGAGATCAGACCGATGAACCTGAAAGATGTCGCATCAGATATCGGCCTGCACGAATCTTCTGTCAGCAGGGCCATTGCTGGCAAATATTTGCAATGCGACGCAGGGATTTTTCCGTTAAAGTTTCTATTCAGTCAGTCAATTCCGGCCATGGATGGAAAAGGCAACATTTCCGCAACTTATGTTCGCTATCGAATTAACCAGATTGTGGCGTCGCAGGGCATCGGTCTCAAATTGACTGATGCCGAAATTGAATCGGAGCTTTTGCGGACGGGCATCAGAATTTCTCGCCGAACCGTGACAAAGTATCGAGAATTGATGCGCATTCCCGCGGCTTCGAAAAGGCAAAGGCGAAAGACGATGAATTGATCATGAACTGGAAAGGAGCGGGTCCCAACACGAAAGTCACCACCTGGACTTGGATTCTACCGAACGACGCAAGGACACGAAAATGAAAATTCAAACGCATGGAAAACAAATCGACGTCGGCGACGCGCTGCGTTCACACGTCGAAAATCAGTTGTCACTGATGATCGCAAAATATTCTGCGCGACCAATCGAAGCTATCGTTACATTTTCAAAGGACCGGCACGAATTCGTGTCCGACGTGGCTGTGCATCTTTCGACCGGGCTTACAACCCAAGCCAAAGCGCATGCCAATGATGTCTATGAAAGTTTCGGCGCTGCCCTTGACCGCATGGAAACGCAGCTTCGTCGCTACAAGAGGCGCTTGAAGAAGCATCACGGCACGCGGCAATCTCCGGTAATTTCTACGATCGCAGATTCGTACGTTCTTTCATCAAACGACAAAGACGACGCAGACGAACCAGATTCACTGCTGCCGATTATTATTGCTGAATCGAAATCTTCTGTTTCTTCCCTTTCCGTCGGCGAGGCTGTAATGCAAATGGAGCTGACACACGCCAATTTGCTGGTATTTCGAAATGACGCGCATGGACGCGTTAACGTCGTGTATCGACGCGATGACGGCAACATTGGATGGATTGATCCGTCTGACAACAAATAGATGCCGGGCAAGTTGCTTCGGTTTGAGGACCAATGAATGCAGTTAGCAGGAATACTTTCTGTCGATGCGGTACGGGCAAACGTAAAAGTCTCCAGCAAGAAACGAATACTCCAGGATATCGCCGAACTGGCAGCAAATGTTTACCATTTGGATGCTTCCTTGGTCTTTGATGGTCTTCAAGCGCGCGAACTTCTCGGCCCCACCGGTGTCGGCCGAGGTGTCGCTATTCCCCATGCAAGATTGGCTGGTCTCAATGGGGTTGTCGGGCTGTTTGCCAGACTGGATAAACCGATTGACTTTGACTCGGTCGACCACCGGCCGGTTGACCTGGTTTTCGCTCTTTTGGCGCCGGAGGAGGCCGGCGTAGAACATCTGAAAGCGCTGGCACGGGTATCGCGAACCTTGCGCGACGAATCGATTTGCGCCAAGATTCGCTCTACCAACGATATTGCTGCAATTTATGCGATTTTGACCGACTTCCAAACTTCGCAGGCCGCTTAGGCCCAATCGCCCCAGCCAAAGTTGGCATAGTCAGCCGCATAGGCGCGGCGTGAAAGCGCCTCGGTGTCGCTGTTGTAAATCTCTGCCAAAAAGCTTTCATTCCCGATGGCCGCGGCACCCGCCACTGTTTTAAGACATGAGGTTACACCCAAGCTTTCCTCTAGGTATTTTGCGGACCGCACCCATTGGCCTTCCCGCGCAATCAACGACAATGGCAATATTTTCGAATACCCCGCTATCAGCGTCGTTTGCGCAGCCCAATTTTGGTCGGTGCGAATGTTGGTAGCACCCAACAAATTTCGTTCCAAAAATGCTAAAAACTGGTGGAATGCGCCGCGGATCGTGGCTGGATTTTCGTCACCAATTTCCGGCAATTTGAGATCATACTTTGCTTCCAAATGTTGCTGAATGCTGGGAAATGGCTGTGTGCTCGCGCGTGCAATGTGGTTCAAATATGCGTCGAACGCCCGGATCAAAGGGTGCCTGATCACCGTAAACATCGTTGCAGCCGAATGTTTTCGCCGCCAGGCCGCAAATTCACTTCGATCCAACCCGCCAACGACAAACGTCGCAAGCCCCATACGATCATCGTTCGATAAAGACTCCATCCAAGCCGTCACTTGAGCGTCAATGCCCGCGCGAATCGGGGCGAAAATCAACGGAATATCCCGGCAAAGAAGCAACCGTTTGGTGGGTAAAATAGTACCATTCAAAGCAAAGTCAGATGCTGCGCCAACCTGCCTTGTTGGCAGATCTTGTGGATTTGTAACTTTGTCCCACACCGGTTCGGGGTTTTGGCGCAGCGTTATCTGCGCAAACTTGTTCAGTTTTTCATCAACGCCCAGATAGCTCGCAATTCCGTTGAGGGTAAGATTGTCCTGAATTCTATCATAATCAATCCACATCGCGGTCTGTCCATTAGACTGTAACATATTGCGAATGTTCATATAAAACTCGGTGCGCTCCTCCAAATATTCTTCAAATTCACTGGCGACAAACCCAACCTTCTCCGCGCGCCGTTTTGATTCATCGCGCAGCATCCATTGTTGCGTAGCCCGCGCGATCTTTAAGGACAAAAACGAATCCAGTGGGTTTCGCTCCAAAATAATGCGTCCACATTCAGGATCCTCCAGAATCTTCTCAAATATGCTGCGATTGTGCCCTTGGAATATTCTGAAGCCATGAACTTTTTCCGGCATCGACGCCCGCGCAGCTTCAATCAGGTCAAACGGGTTCTCATTGCGCTTCTGAAAGTCAAAATCCAAGTAAGATTCGCGACCAGATTTACCGATAAAAGACGGGTTAAAAAGTTCTCCGTGGACAACCAATTTTTTGAATTGGCTCAAGTTTCGTTCCAGCAAATTCGATCCTGTCCGCATTCCAGCAATTATCGCGAAATATCGGAATTTGTTTTGATTCAATTTTTGACACTCAACCGCTCGGACGCGGTCGTGGACAGCGACGCATTCCGCCGATCCAAATGAACGTCAATTTCTACGCCGAGCGTCGCCAAATCCCTCGCAAATCGCGGAAAATCTGCAAGGTCAAATTCAGGTGGCAGTTCGCCGAATTCCGCATTGCCACGCCCAACAACTCGCGACAAAAGGTCCAAATAGCCGACCTTGGGCAGTTGCAAGAACTCGCCAAGTTCAAAAACCTGAACATCGGCTTTATTGGTCTTCAGCCCTAACAATTCAAAAAAATCGTTTTCCCGCTCCAAGGCCCGGCGGGCCGTCAGCAAACCCGATTCTGCGCTGCTACCTGTCAAAAACAACCGAATTGCCCAAGCATTTCGTAACACAAAAATCCTTGCGTTAGGATCGTCTGCAATAAATTCGCTTACGGCTTTGTTGTCGCCGGGGTCGAACAGAAAAGCTTGCCTGCGATCTTTTTCGTTCCAGATCAGGTTTCGCAAATATTGTGTCGGCGCGAAGTCACGAATTTTTGCAATCGCAGGCAGACAGCCAACTTCGGTATCGTGCCTGCTCGCAAACCATACTTGGTCGGGCATGAAAACTCGGCCGTGCAACTTAGCGGAAATCTTGCTTGCCATCCAAGGATGAAAATCCTTGGTAAACTGATCAAAGCCAACGAATACGTCATATTCCGCCGCCGTTTTCGCGGCGGTATTAGCTTGGTCTTGGGGAAAACGTCCCTGCATGATCAGCCCAGAACGCCCCTCGACGCGCACCAAATTTGCCCGCGCGATCATTGCATCCAAATCTTCGAAGCGGGGGCGTACGGTCGTCGGTTTGCCGCCCAGAAAGCGTGCGTACAAGTTTTCCGCTCCGTGCCAAATTTTGCGAGCAAAGTACTCGCCGCATGCGGCCAACTGGTTTTCGTGATCGTCATAGAAAATGTGCGGTTTGCCCGAGGGATCAAATCTTGTCAGCATGAACGAAGACGATTCAATCTTTTTGGCGTGCCGCCGCACGAGAGTCTGAAAATATGACTCGTCTGGAATCCAGCACCATTTGAAAAACCGATCAAATTCCGCACGGCGCGGGTCATCCAAAATGGCCTTGACCGTTAAGGCGGAAAGGCACCACCACTGCGACCCTAAATGCGGTTCCAGACCGGCCGGCAGGTTTCGCCGGATTTTTGCCCACCGCTGCAAATCAACGGCCGAGTCAAATAATTTTCTGCGAGTTCGCCAGGCGAAGGGAAACCAAAGCTGGAACCGCTCAATCCCCAAACCTCCCAATATCCAGCCATCGCCTTTCGCGGGAACGGTTTCAATCAAATCTACGCCCGCCCGTTGGCCAAGGAACGCGAAAAACTGCGTCACAGGTCTGATCGGCAGGCTGTCCCCACTCAAATGACAGACGTGCCCTAGGTCTGGCCAGACATCCAACAGCAATTTGGCACCAACCAGCACGGCTTGTGTCAGTGAAAAAGTCCCCCAGGCGCAGGGCAACCGTCTGCTAAACAAGATGTCGGTCTGGCCGTCCAACAATTGCTGCAACTGCCGAAACTCGGCGGCTGGGCAATTCGCATCGACGTGAATGACAACTTTTCCTCCCTCATTCGCCAAATGGCTGGCCAATTCGGCAACCCGATACAAATTTCGGTGGGCAAGAATGACAAACCCAACACCGCTGTCCAAGGTTATATCCACCCGCCAGCTGACATGAGACCGCATTCCTGCAGGTTTCGCCAATTTTCAAACTTGCTCGAATGAATGGTCCAGATTTTGTTTTGTTTCGTCATGCCGCGCAAATATGCTTTGTATTCGCGTCCATTTGCGAAATGCTCTTTCCTTTCAAGTTCTTCTATTGATTTGCCGTGCAGCCCTCGCATCAACTTTGCGTGCAACAGGCAGCCACAAGGTTTTTCACCGCCAGATTCATCATAGGTCATATTCAACCGGCGCGGCAGCAATGCATGGGTCGCGCTGGCATAGACAAACCCGCGTCGCCATTTCACCAACGGAATTTTGTTCAGTGCAGGCGCATGGGCGGGATTGTCGGAAAAAAAGCACCGTTGCCTTGGGCCGCCCTGGATCCACAAATTGCGATACCGCGGCATCACCGAATAGGAATAGTTCCCGGCATCGAACCAGCACAGGCTTTCAAACGGACTTGAACCCGGCAAACAAATCGAGTCTTCGATTGGCCCGCGCGGATACATGTCGACCATCATTGCGCCAAAAGTCGTCAATTCATGTGAATCCAGCCATTGAACCAATGCCGAAAGCGGGCGTGTATCGTGATGCGGATAGACCAGGAATTCGTCGACATCGACTGTCAGAACCCAGCGATTGTGTGCGTAACGGTTGATAAGGTGGTTCAGCCAATCCATGCCGAAATTTGAAGATTTATAGCTGGCCTCTGTCGTCCAGACCGAACAGTCACCCTGCCGTTCCAGAAACTCACGGCTGCCGTCCGTGGAGCCATTGTCGACAAAACAGAAATGGCCAATCCCTAGTTTTCGGTAATAGGTCAAAAAATATTCAAGCCGTTCTGCTTCGTTGCGCAATGTCGAAAACAACAGAACAGTATCGCGCCCGGCGCCATCCAAACGATAGGTGCGTCGCGTGAGCTCAAAAGACTTACGCAAGGAACGAAGCCGCCGCCGCTGTCGTTCGCGCCGCAAGTTATATGATAACGCTAGGCCCAATGCCCAATTATCTTTCTATCACTATCGGGTGCCCTTGCTTGCCAATTCATACATCTTGTTGAAAACGATGCTAAAATGGTCATCCCAGCTTGGGCTTCGATATCGTGATTTTCCACTCATTCCAGGCCACTTCTGCCCCAAGATTGCCTCGGCCCATTTATGCGCATCTGACGTTGGCAAGTAAAGTGGCGCGGAGCCCGCAGTTTCTTTTAGCACCGGCAAATCGGCACAGATGACCGGCAGGCCAAAATTCAACGCTTCAAGAACGGGAAGGCCAAAACCTTCGGCGATGGACGGAAACAACAGCGCCGTAGCTTTGGTCATTAACTCGGCAACCGCAGCGTCGCTCAAAGCCCCGTGTTCGACAATCCGAATTCCCGCCAGAGGATCACTTTTCAGGCGTCGAAACACATCAGCGTTCCGCCAGCCGCGGGCTCCAACGACGTCGAGGAATGGAATCTCGTCGAGCGCTAACGTCTGGTGAAAATTGTTCCAGACATCCAACAACAAACGATGGTTTTTTCGCGGCTCTATTGTCCCCAAAACCATAAATCTAGCTGGAAAAGCAGGTTTTCGTTCGGATGGTTTCGACCTCTCTACCCCCAGGGCAACAACTATGCCCACAGGCGCGTGGCCACTCTTTTGCAACCAAAAAGTAGCACGTTCCTTCGTGTGCTTTGAATTGAATACGACCAAATCCGCCATGCCGCAGGCAGCCAGTTTTTTCGGAAATCGACGACTTGATGCCGGTGAGGAAAATTCGGGATGGTCCAGCGGGATGGTGTCGTGGATCATGGCCACAAACAGCGTGCACCCAAGCTTTCGCAGGTGCGTGACCAATCGAGAATCCAAATTGCTATGGCCCACGTTGAGATGCGCGAACCTTTCTATCTTGTGCACAGCAAACCCGCGCGCCAAAGGCAAACCCAAGCTGCGGACGAGCGTTTCCATCTGGCGCAGGCGCAGATTTCGGTGAACAGCAATTTGTGCGCGCAAGTCTAGCTGTTGCGCTGGCTGATGGTGCAAAAGTATGTCTCGAATCTGGGCCGCAGCCTGGCGGTTCAACAGAAATTGGCCGCCCGGAATTCGGGCCAGAAAAAAAGCAGGGGTATTCCCATTAAGAATCCGGTCGAAATATCGCGATTCTACACGGTCAATTCCCGTTGGTTGCGCATGGTTTGCCCGCGACAGGCTTCGAGTGATGTCCAGAACCAGAATTGGCAGTTTACCGAGCATAGCCGCCAGTTCGATGCCAGTTCCAGGCGTCTTGAACCATCGCACGCAACTCAGATCTTGTCGGCACCCAGCCCAACAACTGACCCGCTTTGCGGCCATCACTGACCAAAACCGAGCAGTCGCCTTGGCGCCTGCGCGCAAAAGTATGCGGAATTTTCTTTCCTGTTACTTCCGCGACGGCGTGCAAGACTTCAAGTACTGAATGACCTTTCCCAACGCCTAGGTTGAAGATGTCGGATTGGCGGCCGCTATCCAGCCATTCCAGGCTTGCCAGATGCGCCAATGCCAAATCTTCAACGTGGATATAATCTCTTACACAGGTTCCATCAGGCGTCTCATAGTCGTTGCCGTTGACAACCATTGCGGTTTGTTCAGCAGCCGCCATGATTGCGCGTGGAATTAGATGTGTTTCAGGGCGATGAAATTCGCCAATTCTGGCCTGGCTGTCTGCGCCTGCAACATTGAAATATCGCAGAATAACGTATTCGATGCCGCAGGATTCTTCGTAGCCCCTGATCAAATCCTCCGCAGCCAATTTCGTGTCGCCGTAAATGTTTGACGGCCCAATGACGGCATCTTCTGCAAGCGGGTCGGTCACATTGGGACGAAAAATTGCGCAGGTCGACGAAAAGACAATCTTTCGCACATCTGACTTCTTCATCGCCTCCAGCAAGTTTCGCGTGCCTTCAACATTGACCGCGCGATAAAGGTCTTGTTTCTGCATCGACTGGGCAATGTCCGATAATGCCGCTACGTGGAACACCGCTTGCGGTCGAAATTTCTCAAACGCCGCCAAAACCTGCCGAAATTCGCGCAGGTCACCCTCAAAAGAGGGGCCAAATAATACAGCGTCGTGCCAGCCGGTCGAAAAATTGTCGAATGTTATCGCTTCATGGCCGGCATATTGCAAAGCCATGCAAACATGCGAGCCGACATAGCCCGCCCCTCCAGTGACCAAAATTCTTGCCAAATCCGCTCCGGAACCAAGCCCGGAGCGATCCTTACTCTGCAGCGCGGGAAACCGCTATGGTCTCTTGCAAGTAGTTCAGAAATTCGCCGCGCAATTCTTCTCGCGCCAAACCAAACGCTACTGTCGCCTGCAAAAAACCGGCCTTGGATCCGCAATCAAATCTTTGGCCTGAGAATCTGAACCCGTAGACATTGTCACTGTTGCGAATTTCTTGGGCTATGGCGTCGGTCAATTGAATTTCCCCGCCCGCGCCCTTCATCGTGTCATTAAGGTTATCCAAAATATTTGGTGTCAGGATATACCGCCCAATTACCGCCAGTTGACTCGGCGCTTCGGAAGGCAACGGTTTCTCAACCATCCCTTTGACGGATACCAGCGACCCCATATCTTCCTTGATATCGAGAATCCCATAATTAGCCGTTTGCGGCAGCGAAACATCCATCGCCGCGACCATGTTGCCGCCGACATTCGCATAGGCATCCACCATTTGCTTCAGGCACGGTTTTTCGGCGGCGATCACGTCATCAGGCAAGATGACCGCAAATGGCTCATTTCCGATCAAACGTCGCGCGCACCAAACTGCATGACCAAGGCCAAGTGCTTCGCGTTGACGAACATAGGCAATCGCGCCGCTGTCCATGTCGGTGCGTTTAAGTTCGGCCAACAGATCGGTTTTGTTCTTGGCCCGAAGTGTTTTTTCCAGATCCGGGGCGCTGTCGAAATAATCCTCCAGCGCGCTCTTGCCACGCGAAGTTACGAAAATGAATTCCTCAATTCCGGCTGCGCGGGCCTCATCAATTGCGTATTGAATCAAAGGGCGGTCAACCAAAGAAAGGATTTCCTTGGGAATAGACTTGGTGGCTGGCAAAAACCTTGTGCCAAGTCCGGCAACGGGGAAAACTGCCTTTGAAACTCGCGAGGTCATCTGTTTACCATCTTCCGTCAACGACTGCGCCCCGTGTCTGTCAGCGATTAGAGGCGAAACTGTGACACTGCTGTGATATTTCGCGCCACCTATCGCGTTGTTTTGACCACGACTTCTTCTATCGCGACCGTCTCAAATTCCTCAAGTCCGTTTTCAATGGCCAGTCGTTTTTTCAACGCAGTCTTTTTTACCCAAGCCACAAAGTCTATGTGCCGTGTATCGGCTATGCGCATCAATTCGCTAACAATTCTATTCTTTCGAAACCTAAAACGCCAAATTGGGGCGGCGCGATGCAGTCTGCCATAAACTCCACCGCGATGCACCCAAATTCCATCGGGACTAAATCTCACGCGCATGGCAAGTGCCGTCAGTGATAGACAAATAATCGTGACATTGGCGCCCTGAGCCACCAGTTTCTTGCCCGCAACGCGCAGACGTTGGCTTTGCAAGCTCCCCCCACACAATGCAAATGTCCGCCTGTTCTCTGCCTGCTTGAGCGGAGTTCGCGCTGCCGCTGGGCCAATTTCGATGAATTGTCCGTGTTGGCGTTCCATGCCGTTTTTTAGTCCGGCTTCAAAAGTCTGCCGCGAAATTCTGACCTGCCCTGCATCCAGCAACCCAAGATCAAACGCTGCCGTGACTTTTGCCATTTGCTCGATTCTGAATGCATCCAAAACCGCTCGGTGGTCTTTTTTGCAATGTTTTGTCAAGAAAACAGCTTTGCTGGCGGCAATTTCATACAAATCTGTAGGTGCGCGGTTGTTCAACCGCGAGGCATTGGCAGCAAAATCGTGGTGAACCAAAGCAGTGGCTACCACTGCCCCGTGCCATCCAGCCCGCGCCAATCGCCAATTCACGTCTGCCTCATCCAAAAAATAACGGAATGCTGGATCAAAGCCGCCAGTTTCCCGCAACGCGGTCCGCCGAAAAGCGCAGTTCGTGCCGGTGGTCTTTAAAGCTCCGCCCGCTTTTGGCGCATAGATTCCGGTGTCAAAAACTTCAGTTCCGTCGTTGCCTTCTGCGTCAATTTCGACCGCCATTGACTGATATTCGACGCCATTTCGACCCAGAACATAGCCGCCCGCCGTGCCAACCTTTTCGTTTTCGAATGGCTGGACAATGCGTTGCAACCAAGTCGGTTCTGGCGCGGAATCGTCATCGCAAAAGGCGATGATTTCGCCACTCGCCGCGACAAGCCCGGCATTCCTGGCGGCGGCTACATTTGCCTCGTCAAAAAATACATACCGCAGATCCATATCTGCGTCTTGCGAATTGAACTGGTCGGAAACAACAACCAACTCAAAACTCGCGCAGGTCTGTTGCTGCAGCGCCTTGATTGTTCGGTCCAACATTCTTGGCCGCGACCGGCTGACCACAATAACCGAGACCGCCGGCAAAAAAGTCAAACCTGACCCTGCCCCAATAAAATGCTTTCGATCCGCGCAACATCGACCGGATTATTCAGTTCCCAGAACATCCTGCCGCGCGCCTCAACTTCCACGCAACTTACCGGGCACCCGTTTTCCATAAACCGCAACTGCTCAAGGCCTTCCCATTTTTCCAAGTTTCCGGTCAGCCATGCGCGGTATTTTGCCAAAGCTTCCCTGCGATAGGCATATACACCAACGTGATGAAATACCGGCGTCACTTCATCGTCCGCGAATTGTCGCCCGACAAATGGAACCACTTCTTTGGAAAAATACAGCGCAGTTCCTTGCAAGTCAAAAACTGCGGTCGTTCCGCCAACGCGGCCATTGCGCCGATCTTCCTGAAACGTATTCAGAGTCGCAGCATCGCAGCGCAAGACTGGCGTCGCGACATGGATTTGCGGTTTTTTCGCCATCGCGCCGAGCAGTGATTCCACAAACCAGGGCGGTGTTAGGGGTGCATCGCCTTGCAGGTTTACGATGACTTCTGCTCCGGGCAAATGATCCAATGACTCGGCACATCTTTCCGTGCCATTTTGGCAATTCGCCGACGTCATCAGGACATCGGCACCAAAAGCCACTGACGTATCGGCAATGCGGTTATCGTCAGTGGCAACGACAACACGATCAACGCCACGAACAAGTTTGGCTGCGTTCCACGTCCGCTCGACCAACGAATGTGACACGCCCGTCGCACCGCGCAACATCACCAGCGGTTTGCCCGGGAACCTGGATGACTCGTAGCGGGCAGGTATCACGATAACAACGCTCATTTGTTAGTCCTTCAAGTCCACACCCGGGGCAAAGGCCAGGAAAAACGGGTTCGCAAAGCCCTGTTTGCCATAGGTCAAAGCTTTGCGGTCATCAAAACCAAAGACTGCACCTCCCGCACCGCTCAACACCGCATGGCCCGCCGCCGTGTCCCATTCCATGGTTCGGCCCAGTCGGGGGTAAAAGTCAGCTTCACCGCTTGCGACCAGACAAAACTTCATAGAAGACCCAGCGGAACTGAATTCACCGACCTGATATTTCGAAATGTAGTCGTCAGTTGCCTGATCCCGATGCGATTTTGACGCGACAACAACCAAAGCAGAATTATTGGGCTTTCTAACCTGCAGCGCCTTTACGCCGCCAATCTTTTCCTGCGAAAATGCCCCCATCTCTTCAAAGCTGTCTCCGCGATGATCTGTCCAAAATAGCCGGTTTTTGGCAGGCGCATAGACAATGCCGCGCACCGGCACACCGTCTTTCACATAGGCAATGTTCACCGTGAAATCGCCGCGCCGCTGAATGAACTCCTTCGTTCCGTCCAGCGGGTCCACGATCAGAAACGTCCGCCCTTGCACCGTGTGGCTTGCAGCTTGTTCTTCGGTCACCAACGGAATTTGCGGGAACGCCCGACGCAGCCCCGCAGAAATGATCACATCTGCCGCTTCATCTGCCGCGGTTACCGGGCTAGAGTCACTTTTCAAGCGCTCGGAAAAATCATCACGTCCGTAAATTTCCATGATTGCATCTCCCGCAGCCAACGCCAAACTGCGAAAAACCGCGCTCATTTGCACATAGTCCATGCTAACAACCTTTCACTGCAACCCAATGATTGCGCACCGCCGTCGCGCGAATTACTTATCGCCCGGTGGCAATAGCTGAAAGCCTTAAAGTTTAGCATAGCGGACAAAGCACAGTGAGCGGCTATCTCAAAAACAGAAATCTGGGCGAGGCCGCATCATCGCTGCTGGAACTGGTGTATCACTGCACAGTCCGGGACGTCCGCATGGCCAGCGGAAACGCCTCGTTAGGGCTGGCAATAGTCCTGATCCAGAACATCGCCTTGATGGTGGTCATGTATCTGGTCTACTCGCTTTTCGGCGGCCTTCGCGCTGTTGCCATTCGCGGTGATTTTATCGTGTATCTGGTAACCGGGATTTTCCTGCTGATGACGCACAACCGCGTGTTGAACGCCGTGATGAAGTCAGGCACTGCCACCAGCGCGATGATGCACCACGCGCCCATGACCCCGGTTGTCAGCGTCGCTGCGGCGTCACTGTCGGTGCTCTACCAACAACTGATGTCTGGGCTCATCATCTATGCCGGCGTGCACATCTGGAAAGGCAAATTTCCATTGGCCGACCCGGCCGGCTTGATCGTGCCGTTCTTGCTTGCATGGTCCACCGGCATTGCTGTGGGACTTATATTCAAAGGTCTGCGCCCGTTTGCGCCACGACTCATCACCACACTTTCGCGTGTCTATCGAATTGCCAACATGTTCACCTCGGGCAAATTGCTGCCCGCCAACTATATGGGTGCCAATCTGATTGGCTGGTTCGCCTGGAACCCGCTGCTGCACTGCATCGATCAAGCGCGCGGGGCGGCTTTCGTAAACTATTTCCCGCACCACACAAACTTATCCTACCCGTTCTGGTTCACGGCCGCGCTCATTTTACTGGGCTTGATGGTTGATTTTTGGTTGCGCCGGAACATGAGCCTGTCTTGGGGCAAAAGATGACCGCGTGGCGTGGCGAACTTACCTTGCAAACCATTGCCATGCCTGCCGACACCAACGCCAACGGCGATATCTTTGGCGGCTGGGTGATGGCGCAGATGGACCTTGGCTCGTCCATCCTCGCCCGCAATCGCGCTAAGGGAAGGGTTGCGACCATTGCCGTTGAAGGCATGACGTTTCACCGTCCCGTTCACGTCGGTGACGTCGTCTCGATTCACGCGGAAATGCTGAACGAAGGCACAACATCCATGCAGATCGGCGTTGAAGTCTGGATCAAACGTTTCCCCGAAGACGAACGCGCCAAAGTCACCGAAGCGCGTTTTGTTTTCGTTGCTGTTGACGACGACGGTAAAAAACGACCGCTGCCCTGAATTTCACTTCGTACTGGAAATCCGAGCTCCGAGGTGCTATCTAGTTGCGAATAGTTCTCATTTGCAGGAAATGACGTGGCCGATAGCGGTGGGTGGTTACAAAAGTCGCTGAGCAGGCGGCTGGTCCTTGCTGGAGGGTTGGCTGCCGCTGGCGGGTCGGCATTTGCTGTCAAAACCGCAAACGGCCAAGAATCACCGCCGGTGGCCAATCCTCACGGCACACATCACGGTGCCCACGGCGCAATGATGACGGTTGGCAACGTTGATTATGCACGCAACGGTTTTGACCCCTCCGCCATGTTGACCGATTGGGAACGCGGAGTGATCTCGATCCTGCCGGACGGACGCACTTTGCGTACTTTTGAAGTCACTGCCGTGGACAAGGAAATCGAAATCGCCCCTGGCCTGTTTTTTCCAGCCTGGACATTCAACGGCCGCGTCCCTGGCCCGGCATTCCGGGCGACCGAAGGCGACAGGCTGCGTTTCGTGTTCAAAAACAACGGTTCGCACCCGCATTCGATGCATTTCCATGGCATCCATGCCGCTCGAATGGACGGCGTTCCCGGCGCTGGACTCATCGGTCCGGGGGAAGAGTTCGTCTACGAATTCGACGCCAAACCGTTTGGCTGTCACCTGTATCATTGCCACGCTTTGCCGCTGAAACGTCACATGCACAAAGGCATGTATGGCGCCTTCGTCATCGACCCTGACCCCGCCTTGCACCCGGAAAACGCTGCTGTCGCCGCCTCTCGTTTATTTGGCTCGCCGGAAAACGCGGGCTGGCAAGAATTCGTTATGGTGATGAACGCATTCGACACCAATTTCGATGGCGGCAACGAAGTTTACGCGGTCAATACCGTCGCCCACGCCTATGCCAAGGCTCCGATACGGATTGTCAAATCCAAGCCCGTGCGGGTCTATCTTGTAAATGTCACCGAATTTGACCCGATCAATTCCTTCCATCTGCATGCCAACTTTTTCAACTATTTTAATCAGGGTACCGGCCTTACGCCCACACAGACAACCATTGACCTGATCACCCAGTGCCAGGCCGAGCGCGGAATCCTCGAATTCACCTTCGCCGATCACGAGCCCGGCCAATACATGTTCCATGCGCACCAATCCGAATTCACCGAGCTGGGCTGGATGGGCATGTTTGATGTGGTGGAATCATTGGCATGAGCGAAATCAAGCACGATTCAAGCACAGCACGGCGCCTAAACTTGTTGTCGCTGGTCCTGCCAATCGCTGTTCTAGCACTGGCAATCACCTGGCTTTTCACCACCGACCCCTTATCCACTTTTCGCAACGGCGCACCGCCGGTCGAGGCTCTTACCATCGAAAGGACAATTCTGTCGGATCAAGGACTAAGCGTTCTGGTGCGGGGCGGCGGTTCGCAGCCATTGATTATCGCCCAAGTGCAAGTCGACGACGCTTATTGGGAATTCACCCAAGTACCGGCTGGCCTGATCGGCCGCGGAGCGACCGCATGGATAAACCTACCCTTTCCGTGGGTATTGGGCGAAGCTCATAGGGTTGTGTTCGTCACCAACACGGGCACGCTTTTTGAGCACGAAATCGCTGTTGCCGTGCCCACGCCGACGCTCGGTTCGATCCCATTCCTATCGCAAACCGTACTTGGGCTGTTCGTCGGCGTCTTGCCGGTTGCCTTAGGATTGATGTTTTTCCCAGTCCTGCGTGGCGTTGGACGCAACGGCATGTCGTTCCTGCTTGCCCTTACTGTGGGCCTCCTCGGTTTTCTGTTGGTCGAAGCTGTTATTGATTCAATCGAACTCGCCAGCGAATCTGCCGCTTTGTTCCAAGGTCCAACCATGGTCGTGTTGGCATCCTCGGCCACATTCCTGCTGCTCATGGCAATCAGCCGTCGCGCTGGCAAACCCACGGGACTAGCACTTTCAGGCTATATCGCGCTTGGCATTGGCTTGCACAATCTTGGCGAAGGCCTCGCCATCGGCGGCGCATTTGCCTCGGGAGCTGCCGATCTTGGAGCGTTCCTCGTGTTGGGCTTCACCCTGCACAATGTCACCGAAGGCATCGGCATCGCCGCACCCATCCTGAAGCAACGGGTTTCCCTTTGGGCTTTCGCTGGCCTGACCTTATTGGCAGGTGCGCCCGCAACTATCGGACTGTGGATCGGCAGTCTGGCCTATGCGCCGCAATGGTCAGCACTGGCCCTGGCGGTTGGTGCGGGCGCAATATTGCAGGTGATCGTCGAAATCGGCTCACGTCTGGGTGGCGACAATGATGAAAAATTCTTTTCGCCACAGATAATTGCTGGACTCATATTCGGCGGCGCCATCATGTTCTTCACCGCGATGCTGGTAAAAATCTAGTCAAATTGTGCCTCATTGCACCGATATGGCTTAAGGGCGGCGGTTCCTGCTTGACCAAACCGCTCCCACCCCTAATCCACCACCCTCAACGTCAAATTGATCCGACCGCCGCCCGCCACTAGCGACGAGCCACCAAACCTGATCCGGTCTATCCCGTGGAACGCCAGCCGCGCGGCACCGCCCATCACCACCACAGTCCCACTTTCCAGCCAAACCGACTCCGTCGCATCCGTCCGCAAGACCCCGCCCACCCGAAACAACCCCGGATCACCCAGCGAAATCGACACCACAGGATAACCAAAATCCACCTCGTCCTTATCCTGATGCAACCGCATCCGCGCCCTGGCGCCATAGCGGTTGATCAGGCAGCAATCCGGCCCCCGCGAAACTCCACCGACCGACCGCCAAACTGCCAGCACAGAATCCGGAATTGCAGGCCATTCCACCCCCGAAGGATGCCGTTCGACATAGCGATACCCCCGCCGATCCGAATACCAGCCGTATTTCCCAGCCGAAGTCATCGCCACCGACATCGGCTTGCCCCAAGCAGTCAAAGGCGAAAACGGCGGGGCCGAAGCGCAAATTCGCTCAATTTCCTCCAGCAACGCCTTCTGCGAGGCCAAACTCAAATACCTCGGCAGCACCCGAAACCCGCGCAGCCACAATTCTTCCACCGAATTCCTCCGCAACACTCGCCGATTTTCTGCCATCCAAAGCTTGCGGCCCAAAATGCGCAACCCTATATACCGCGCAACGCTTGGGCAGACCGGGCACAAATCTGTAACCACCCTTGGGATGAAGTGCCGGGGCCGCACAGCGGACCAGACCTTCGACATCGCCTTGAAAGGACACTAAATGGCTAAAGTTATCGGCATCGACCTCGGCACCACCAACTCCTGCGTCGCAATCATGGATGGGGCAACCGCCCGCGTGATCGAAAACTCCGAAGGTGCCCGCACCACCCCTTCCATCGTTGGCTTCACCGATGACGAACGCCTTGTCGGCCAAGCTGCCAAACGCCAAGCCGTCACCAACCCGGAAAACACCCTGTTCGCCATCAAGCGCCTGATTGGCCGCCGCACCGACGACCCGATGGTGACCAAAGACCGCGACATGGTGCCCTATAACATCGTTGGCGGCCCCAACGGCGACGCTTGGGTCGATGTCCGCGGCGAGAAATTCAGCCCCAGCCAGATCTCGGCCTTCATCCTGCAAAAGATGAAAGAGACCGCCGAATCCTATCTTGGCCAGACTGTCACCCAAGCCGTCATCACCGTGCCCGCTTATTTTAACGACGCCCAGCGTCAGGCCACCAAAGACGCCGGCAAAATCGCCGGCCTCGAAGTTTTGCGCATCATTAACGAACCAACCGCCGCAGCGCTGGCCTATGGCCTCGATAAAGTCGGCGCCAAAACCATCGCGGTTTATGACCTTGGCGGCGGCACGTTTGACGTCTCGATCCTCGAAATCGACGACGGCCTGTTCGAAGTCAAATCCACCAACGGCGACACCTTCCTTGGCGGCGAAGATTTTGACATGCGCATCGTTGATTATCTGGCGACCGAGTTCAAAAAGGAGCATGGCGTTGACCTGAAGAAAGACAAAATGGCGCTGCAACGGCTGAAAGAGGCCGCTGAGAAAGCCAAGATCGAACTTTCTTCGGCCACCCAAACCGAAATCAACCAGCCGTTCATTTCGATGGACCCAAAAACCAAACAGCCGCTGCACTTGGTGGTGAAAATGACCCGTGCCAAGCTGGAAGGCATGGTTGAGGACCTGATCAAGAAATCAATGAAACCTTGCGCCGATGCGTTGAAAGACGCTGGCCTGACCAAAGCCGACATCGACGAAGTGGTGCTGGTTGGCGGTATGACCCGCATGCCGCGCGTGATCGAGGAAGTGACCAAATTCTTCGGCAAAGAACCGCACAAAGGCGTCAACCCGGATGAAGTTGTCGCCCTTGGTGCCGCCATCCAAGCTGGCGTTCTGCAAGGTGACGTCAAAGACGTGGTCCTGCTCGACGTCACCCCGCTGTCTTTGGGCATCGAAACCCTCGGCGGCGTCTTCACCCGCTTGATCGACCGCAACACCACGATCCCGACCAAAAAGTCGCAAATCTTCTCAACCGCCGAAGATAACCAAAACGCAGTCACCATCCGCGTCTTCCAGGGTGAGCGCGAGATGGCCTCCGACAACAAGATGCTCGGCCAGTTCAACCTCGAACAAATCCCGCCCGCACCGCGCGGCATTCCGCAAATCGAAGTCACCTTTGACATCGACGCCAACGGCATTGTTTCGGTCTCGGCCAAAGACAAAGGCACCAATAAAGAGCACAAAATCACCATCCAGGCCTCTGGTGGACTGTCGGATGCCGACATCGAGAAAATGGTGAAAGACGCCGAAGAAAATGCCGAGGCCGATAAAGAACGCCGCGAGCTGGTCGAGGCGAAAAACCATGCCGAAAGCTTGATCCATTCGACCGAAAAGTCGATGAAGGAACACGGCGACAAGGTCGATCCGACCACGATCGAAGTGATCGAAATGTCGATCAAACTGCTGAAAGAAGCGCTGGAAGGTGACGATGCCGACAAGATCAAATCGCGCGCCCAAGACGTCACCGAAGCGGCAATGAAACTGGGCGAGGCGATCTACAAAGCCCAGTCCGAAGAAACCGCCCGC
>JANMOK010000279.1:0-3128 GCA_031369165.1 Paracoccaceae bacterium | reverse complement strand
GCTCCACGCCGCAAGTTCGGGGATTTCATCGGTCAGCAGATATTGATGGCTCATCACCACCATCGGCACGGTGCGGCCGCCAAAGGGTTTGAACCATTCCCCCACCTGTTGCGCCCGATACCCCGCCGCGTTGACCACTTTTTCGCAGCGGATATCGCCTTTCGGCGTGTGGATAATCCAGTCATTCTTATCGCGCGAAACGCCGGTAGCAGGCGTATGGCGCAGGATTGTTGCGCCAAGGTCGCGCGCACCTTTGGCCAAAGCTTGGGTTAATTGCGCCGGGTCGATATCGCCGTCATTGGGGTCATAAAGCGCCCCTTGCAGGTCGTGCAGTTCGAGGAAGGGGTATTTGTCCTTGATTTCGGTTGGAGTGAGCAGGTCGATTTCCATACCCTGATAGCGGCCCATGCCTTTGGCGCGGGCGAATTCCTGCATGCGTTCTTTCGTGTGCGCCAGCCGGAGCGAACCAGTGACGTGATAGTTCATCGGGTAACCGACGGCGTTTGCCAGACCGCGATACAGTTCCGCCGAATAACGCTGCATGTTCATCAGCGACCAGCTTGTCGAGAAGGTGGGCACATTGCCTGCCGCGTGCCAGGTGGAGCCGGATGTCAGCTCGTTGGCTTCCAAAAGCACGCAATCGCTCCAGCCGGCTTTGGCAAGGTGATACAACGCGGATACACCAACAACACCGCCGCCGATGATGACAACGCGGGCGTGGGTTAGGAAATCAGCCATTTCCGGCTCGTTGTGCGGCATCGTCAGCGATGGCGTAATAGTCGCCCTTGAAGGCGGTAAATATGTGTTCGGTCAGGTGCGTATGGGTTGGGCCGTCGATGCAACCCGCTTCGATGGACAGGTCACCCCGGGCGTCGCGGAAAGCAATGCTGGACCCGCAGGTTTCGCAAAAACCGCGCTGCGCCCCGCCGGGCAGGGTGTGCCATTTTGGCGTTCCGGTTAGCGTTAGTTGCTTGTCCTCGATGTCAAAAGAGGCCGCAAAATGCCCCGAAGTCTTGCGGCATTGCGTGCAATGGCATGCGGTTATCGGGCCAAGCGGCCCGGTGATTTCCAGGCGGATCGCGCCGCAAAGGCAGGAACCCTTGGTCATTCGCCCGCCAATTGCTCGACGCCATCGGCGATATCATAATAATCGCCCTTATTGGCGACATACCAATGTTGTGCGGTTTTCAGGCCAGTCGCGCCGTCGATACAGCCCGCCGAAACCGAGATACTGGGGCGTCCGTCGGGGCGGAAAAACAGCGTTGAGCCGCAATTGCTGCAAAAGCCGCGTTTGGTATTGGGGCTGGATT
Organism: Paracoccaceae bacterium; assembly: GCA_031369165.1. GTDB lineage: Bacteria > Pseudomonadota > Alphaproteobacteria > Rhodobacterales > Rhodobacteraceae > JANMOK01. The sequence continues at coordinate 1,818 of JANMOK010000279.1, read as the reverse complement.
CGAACCAACGCAGGCCATCGTCGCTGGTCAGGTGGAAGTGTTCGATTTCTACCCGCGTCGATGCCCAGAAATGACCGGAAACTTTGCGGCACTGCGTGCAATGACAGGCCAAAACATCGCGGGTCAAGCGGTCGATAGTGAAGGCGACGGAACCGCAAAGGCAAGAACCCGTGTGCATTTGATAATCCTTGAACGAAGGGGATTGCGCTGGCGATGGTGCGATATTTGTCGAGGGTGTTGCAAGTTGGAAGCGACATTTAGCGGGTGGATTTGCGACGCAAGAGATTGCTTGCCCGGAGCGATTTCATCGTGCATAAGGCGGGCCATGAGAACGACATGCGCCATCATCCGGATTTGCATTAGCTGCTGACAATTGTCCGTGGCGCGTTCACCTGTTTCAAAATCACCTTCGATTGACAGGCCCGCCACGGGGGCGAAACCTTGTGGAAGTGTGAGATGACCGAGATCAAATTGTGGAATACAGCGACAAAAACCAAGGTGGCTTTGGCGCCCTTGGACCTGAGTAACGTGCGCATGTATGTCTGCGGGCCGACGGTCTATGACCGGGCGCATATCGGCAACGCTCGGCCTGTGGTGGTGTTTGACGTGCTGTTCCGGCTGCTGCGGCATAAATATGGTGCCGATGCAGTCACTTACGTGCGCAACTTCACCGATGTCGATGACAAGATTAACGCGAAGGCGGCGGAAACTGGGCGGGATATTCGTGACATCACGGATGAGACAATCCAGTGGTATCTGGACGATATGGATGCGCTGGGAGCGTTGAGGCCGACGCATATGCCGAGGTGTACGGAATATATTGCGCCGATGGTGGCGATGAGTCTTGCCTTGATCGAGAAGGGCAATGCCTATGTTGCCGAAGGACATGTGCTGTTTGATGTAACCACTTATGATCGTTATGGAAAACTGTCGAACAGGGCATTGGATGATATGATCGCCGGGGCGCGGGTCGAGGTTGCGCCGTACAAACGCAACCCGATGGATTTTGTGCTGTGGAAACCGTCAACGCCGGATCAGCCGGGCTGGGATTCACCTTGGGGTCGCGGCAGGCCGGGCTGGCATATCGAATGCTCGGCGATGGCGAAGGAACTGTTGGGCGACCATTTCGACATCCACGCCGGCGGGATAGATTTGCTGTTCCCGCACCACGAAAACGAACTGGCGCAGTCGAACTGCCTGCACGGCGGCGAGATGGCGCAGGTGTGGATGCACAACGGATTTCTCGAGGTCGAGGGGCAGAAAAGGTCCAAGTCGCTGGGGAATTTCCTTACGGTCAGGGACTTGCTGGACAAGGGCTATCCGGGGGAGGTGATACGGTTTGTGCTGTTGGGGACGCATTATCGGAAGCCGATGGATTGGACGGAAAAGGCCGCCACTGCGTCGTTTAAGACGTTGGTTCAGTGGAATATTGCGACGGAAAACGTAAAGGCTTTGTCTGTTCCCGAGACAATATTTGATGCTATAGGCGACGACTTAAATACCTCTCTAGCATTGTCTTTGATGCACGAGTTGTATGACGACGGTAATTATGGAGCCCTTCGCGCAACTGCGGATTTTTTCGGTCTTTTGCAGGACAAGGCGAGGAAAAATATTTCAGAATTGAGCACTATCAATGAAGCGCACAGCGGTCTGAGGAAACTTCTAATCATTCGGGCCAAGGCAAAGGAATCTAGGGATTTCCTTCAGGCCGACAAGATTAGAGGCATGCTACAAAAAGCAGGAATTACTATCGAAGACCTTCCAGATGGCAAAGTGAAACCCAGCACGGATTTTTTGGTGGCCAAAGTCTGGTATCAC
>JANMOK010000270.1:0-4820 GCA_031369165.1 Paracoccaceae bacterium | reverse complement strand
TGTTGCCCTCCAGCGCTGTCACCACCGAAGCGCTTTCACCCGGCGTGTTGAGCAGGATTGATGTGGTCGAGCCACCGTACATGCCGCCGTAATAGATGCCCGCAAACATGATCAGTGACCCGCCGGGGTCGAGTTTGTATGTAACAGGCAATAGCAAGGCCACTGTCAGCGCCGGACCGATACCGGGCAACACACCCACAGCAGTGCCGATGGTAACACCTATCAGTGCATACATCAGGTTCAGCGGTTGCAGTGCGATTGCCAGCCCGTCAAACAGCAGCGAGAATGCTTCCATGCCTGCCCCGATCAGCCAAGAATTTTCCGGAACAACGGGTCCGGTATCGACAGTTTCAAGCCTAGCGCAAAAATCACCCAGACAATCAGCGCAAAAGCAAAGCCAACGGCAAAGTTCAACCACAGCGGTTTCTTGCCAAAGGCTCGTGCTGTCAGGGCAAACAGCGCCGCTGTCGCGATGACAAACCCGGCGTTTTTCAGCAGCAGAATTTGAGCGATCAATGCCGCAGCGATCCACAGGATTGGCGGCACGTCGTCAACACTGCGAACTGGAAAACCGCCTTTCCAGCCCGACCAAGCCGTGCCCGCTGCCAACAGCATCAAGCCGCCCGCCACCAGATAGGGCACCATCGTCGGCCCGATTCGGGCGTAGCTGGCTGTCACCGGCATCTGCAGTGTTTTCCAGAAAATCAGCACCGACAGCGCCGCCAGCACCACCGCGATAAACAGCGCCGCCCGATCAGGGCGGCGCTGTTCGATCGGCTTTTCAGCGCTCATTCCGCCAGACCAATGTCTTTCAGTATGGCCGACGTCGCTGCGATATCCTTGGCAAGCTGCGCATCAAAATCGGCACCCGCCAGAAAACGGTCCACCCAACCCTTTGTGCTGAGCTCGGTCTGCCACGCTGTCGACATTGCCAGTTTTTCAACATCGGCGGCCACAACGGCCTTTTGTTCGTCGCTCAACCCCGGGGCCGCAGCGACCATGCGCCAGTTTTCGACCGCGACATCAATCCCTGACTCCTTCAGCGTTGGCACGTCAGATCCATCAACGCGAGTCTCGCCCGATGTTGCCAACATCCGCAGCTCACCCGCAGCAACTTGGGCCGAAAACTCGCCGTAGCCGGAAATACCAGCGGTCACCTGGTTGCCCAGCAAGGCAGCCAGCGCCTCGCCACCACCCGAGAATGCGACATAATTGATCGTCGTCGGGTCAACGCCCGCTGCTTTGGCTATCAAACCAACTGTGATGTGGTCAACGCCACCAGCCGAACCACCAGCCCATGAAACCGCACCTGCATCTGCCTGTAATGCGGCAATCAGATCGGCCATGGTTTGAATAGGCGAGGATGCGGGCACCACAATCGCTTCCTGCTCGCCGGTCAAGCGGGCAATCGGTGTCACCATGCTCAGGTCAACCGGCGATTTGTTGGTCAGGATCGCGCCAACCATCACATAGCCGCCAACGATCAACTGACCGCCGTCGCCACTGGTCTGGCTGGCAAATTGCGCCAATCCTACTGTGCCACCGGCACCGGGCACATTGGTGACTTGCACATCACCCGCAATGCCCTCGGACATCATTACCGCTTGCATCGTGCGTGCAGTCTGGTCCCATCCGCCACCCGGGGCGGCCGGTGCCATGATCGAATAGTCGCCCGAATGCGCTGGCAGCGCAAACGCGGCCAAAGCCAGCGTTGCAAATACAAAGTTTTTCATCATTCCTCCCGAAATGCTAATATTGCGGCGATTTGTTTGTTTGCCGCGACGCGCATATTAAATACTAATTGCGATCGTCCAAGCCGTTTTTGCAGTTCCAGATAACGCAATGCACAAATAAAAACGGGAAGCGACTGATTTCTCAGCACGCTTCCCGAATATGGTCTCAGGCTAGAAAGCCTTGGTAAAATCAAGTCGTTGCAGCAGTTTCGCCTTCAGCAGCGGGCGCAGCTTCCATCGATTCCGTCGCAGCAGGTGCCGCCTCGGTTGCAGCGGCGGCCGCCGCAGCGGCATCAGCGGCAGCTTTGTCAGCGACAGCTTTTGCGTCGGCAGCCGCTTTTTCCTCGGCAGCTTTTGCATCAGCAGCAGCAGCTTCGGTCGCAGCAGCGGCATCGGCCTCGGCCTGCTTCGCATTGTTGCTGCTCACATACCACCAGCCGCCCAAAGCGACGGCAGCAATCACCGCAATAATCCAACCCATACGCATTGTAAGTCTCCTTGTCCCAATGACGCCAGTCGTTGGACGCCAGAATCAGTATGCTGTAAAATTGTTGCATCTGCGAAATTTTACAAGGGGGAGCAACGTTTCTTTGCATTTCTAAACGTTTATGGGCCGAATCTGCGACCCATTTCGCACGCATTTCGCGCAATGTTGCTTGACCAGCGCCAATTGCTATTGACGGACGAAAGGGATTTAACCACTTAAGCCCTGGTCGGCGGCGTTTTGCCGCCGCTTTCCATGTCGCAACAATCAAAGGAAGAATAACATCGCCAGACGACCCCACAATGCCCCGCCCGCCACACGCGACACCGGCCCAAGGGCCAACGACCGTATCCGTGTCGCCGAAATTCGCCTCATTGGCGCTGACGGTGAAAATGTAGGACTGGTCACACCCGAACGCGGTATCGAAATGGCCGAAGCCGCCGGACTTGATCTGGTCGAAATATCGCCCAACGCCGTGCCGCCCGTCTGCAAGATCATGGACCTTGGCAAGTTCAAATACGAAGTGCAGAAAAAAGAGGCCGAGGCGCGGAAAAACCAGAAGATCATCGAGATCAAGGAAATCAAATTCCGCCCCAATACCGACGTGCACGACTATGAAGTCAAGATGCGCTCGGTGCAGAAATTTCTCGAAGGTGGCGACAAAGTGAAAATCACTTTGCGTTATCGTGGCCGCGAAATGGCGCATATGGAAATCGGGCGCAAATTGCTGGAACGCGTGTCTGCTGACAGCGCAACGTGGGGTAAAATCGAGTCGATGCCGCGCCTAGAGGGCCGCCAAATGACGATGATGATTAACCCAGCAAAATGATCTGGGGGGCTTTGTCGGCCCCTCGTCGATTTTAGGCCGAACCAAAATGGCCCGCATCAACCGAAATCTGACCAAAGACCGCGCCGAAGCTTGGGCCATTCGGGTGGCGATTTTCGCCTTGAAACTGCTGCCTTTCGCCGCCCGCAAACGCGTCGCGGGCTGGCTGATGCAGCAATCGGTGCGCCATATCCGCGCCCTGCGAAAACGCGTTGACACCAACCTTACCTACGTCTTGCCCGGAATGACCACCGATCAGCACACCGAATTGGCGGGTCAAGTCGGGGCAAGTATCGGCACCAGCATGATCGAGATTTTCAGCGCTCCCGACTTTGCCCGCGCCAGTGCAGGCATCACCCCAGCCGGCGCTGGCTTCTCGGCCCTGCAATCGGCGCAGGCGCAAGGCAAGGGCGCCATTCTGGTCTCGGGTCACTTTGGCCAGTGGGAGGCCGTGCGTGTCGCCCTGCGCAACCAGGGCATCGCCTGCGGCGGCGTTTATCGCCCCAACAACAACCGGTTTTACGATACCGATTTTCACCATGCGTTGGCAAATTTTGGCAAACCGATATTCCCCAATACGCCTGCGGGCACCCGTGCGCTGGTACGGCATGTCAAAGAAGGTGGCGTCGCCATGCTGTTGCTCGACCAGCACATCAAGGCAATGCCGCTGCTCAGCTTCTTTGGCAAGCCCGCGCATACAGCAACTTTCGCCGCCGAACTGGCGCTAAAATATCAATTGCCGCTGATCCCCTGTTATGGAATCCGGCAGGATGACTCAGTCATTGAGGTGATCCTTGAGGCACCAATCAAACCGTCCGACGCGCTGACAATGACGCAATACTTCAACGATTCACTGGAAGCGCGCATCCGCCAGCATCCCGGACAATATTATTGGCTGCATCAGCGCTGGCGCAATATCAACGCACCTTCATCGCCGCCAAAATAGCACCGTTTCCAGTCTCCTGCACGATCACCACAACCGGCATGCCACCGACCAATTCAGCGTTGATCGTCAGCGGATCGCGCCCGTTCCACTCGCCGATCTTTTTCCACATCTTGACAACATTGGAATAGTCGATCCGCTTGCCCGCATTCTCGCCGCGCTCGATATCGACGGTCTCAAGCGGCGAATATTCCACGCAATAAATCACCGCAGCCGGTGCCGCAGCGCCCGCAGCGCTCAACGAAACCCTGACTTCTCCCGCATCACGGTCGGCTGATAAATTCACCAACAACGGCTCATCGCGAAACTCGCGGATTTGCCGTTCCAAATCGCGCTCATGCGTGCCGACGATGGATGCTTGCCCCTGGACAATCATTTGGGGCGTGTAAATCGTGCGTTCCCCCAGAGCCCGGGCATAGGCGCGCTGGCGCTTGGTGTTCAAAGGCGATCCAAGTTCGTCTTTCCAGCCCAGATAATCCCAGTAATCGACATGCAGCGACAGGGCGATGATATCAGCCCGCTCGGTCAACATCCCCATCAATTCATCGGCGGGCGGGCAGGAATTGCAGCCCTGCGACGTGTAAAGCTCTACAACGACAGGCTGCGTTTGCGCACCTGATGGCATCGCCATTCCCCAAACCAACGCCGCAATAACCAAAAGTCGCATCGACCCATCCCAGCCTGAATGGCCGTGTTCTATGCCACAAAGCGGATTCTGGCCAGTCAAGCCTTTGCGAGTTTTGCTACCAAGTTCTTCACGGCCCCGTCACCATCGGCGGGTCTTGCCGAAATATTCTTCGGCTTGGACCCCGAAAACCGTGCGCAGCCCGGCCT
>JANMOK010000269.1:0-13100 GCA_031369165.1 Paracoccaceae bacterium | reverse complement strand
CAACACGCGTTGGATGGATGTTGCGCGACGGAAGCTGGGTTCGTCGGTTTTACCTTTGCGCACGGCGGATACAAAGCGCTGATAGTTGGTGATGACCGGTGCCAGGGCGATGTCTTGCCAAACCGGTTTCAGCATGTCGTCGCCAACGGAAGCCTTCAGTGTGCCCAAATCACCGGCGTTGGTCAGTTCCAACCCGCCTTTCGAGCCATAGATACGCAAGCTTAGGTCGTTGAAATGGCCCGAAGCAAAGCGGGTGGCGTGGACGACGCCGAGGGCGCCATTGTCAAAGCCAAGGCTCATGGCAAAGCTGTCATTAACGTCCAGAATATATTCGCCGATCCGGTCACCCGGCGCTTTGTGAAAGGTTTTCAGGCGACAATATACGTCTGAAATATTGGTGTTGGCGGCATAAGATGCGAAATCGAGCACATGTATGCCGATATCGCCAAGAGTACCCAACGAGCCGTGCTTGGATGATAATCGCCACAGCCACTGCTGTTCCTTGTCCCAAGCGCCCCAGGCTGGCTGGGCGAGCCAGCTTTGCAGATACGACGCTTCGATGTGTTTTACATCGCCAATCAAGCCAGCGACGACCATTTCGCGGGCTTTTTGCAGCGAAGCAACGTTGCGGTAGGTCAAGTTGACCATGCCAACCAGACCGGATTTTTCAGCAGTTTCGGTCATTTCCAGCGCCAAAGCGTGGTTGGTGGCAAGCGGCTTTTCGCAGAACACGTGTTTGCCTGCCGCCATGATCTGCATTGTCGTCGGATGATGCGCCGGATCAGGCGTGACATTGGCAACAGCGTGGAAATCGCCCCATTTCAAGGCGTCAGCCAGCGATGTGAAACGCTGGCCGATATTGTGGCTATCGCAGAATGCCTTCAGGCGATCGCTGTTGGTGTCAACGCCACCCACGAGCTCGACATCCGGTATCGCCTTGAAAGCGTTGGCATGCGAGTTGGCCATGCCACCAGTGCCAAGAATTAAGAGACGCATATGTTGATCCTTACCTTAGGCCTTTTTCACCGGCGTGGTGCAGTTTCGGCCCGCGTTCTACGATCTTTTCGGGGGCCTTATCAACCGGCACATTTGGCGCGTCGGTCGGATTTTTGATCGCCGGAAGCGGATTATGCGCCCAGTTCACCGCGTTGCGCAGAACCTGGCCAACGGTCTTGTCGTGATAGGTCGGATAGGTTTCATGACCGGGGCGAAAGTAGAAAATGTTCCCCGCGCCACGACGATAGGTCAGGCCGGACCGGAATACTTCGCCGCCCTGAAACCATGAAACAAAAACAGTTTCCAAAGGTTCGGGCACCCCAAATGGCTCGCCGTACATCTCTTCGTATTCCAGCTCGAAATAGGGCGGCAGCCCGGCGGCGATTGGATGGCGCGGGTTGGTGACCCACAGCCGTTCACGCTCACCCGCTTCACGCCAAGTCAAGTTGCACGGCGTGCCCATCAGCCGTTTGAAAATTTTGGCGAAATGGCCGGAATGCAGAACGATAAGGCCCATTCCACCCCAAACCCTCTCGGCGACGCGCTCGACAATCGCATCTTTGACATCGCCGTGCGCAGCGTGGCCCCACCAAACCAGCACGTCAGTTTCGGCAAGCACTTTTTCCGTCAACCCATGGTCATTATCTTGCAAAGTTACCGTGGCCGCCCTGATGTTCTTGTCTGAATTCAAAGCGTCTGCGATGGCGCCGTGCATTCCCTTTGGATAAATTCCGGCAACAGTCTTGTTGTTTTGTTCGTGAACGTTCTCGCCCCAGACGAGCGTGCGGATAACCATGAAATTCTCCTAAGCCAAGCGTTGCAGGACAAAATAATTGAATGCGGCAGGGTGGATGGAATCAATCGGTAACACATTTCCGAAACGTTTTGAAAGGTGCTTTTGAAGCTCGAACCCAGAAAAAACCTGCGGTCTGGGGCAGGTTTAGGAAATCGTCTGAAATTTTCGATGTGATGCTTGTGTCGGATTTTTACCGATTGTTAACTTTGTTATGCAACTTTGGCTTTGTTCGTTGGACGAAAATTACTTTGTCCACGCTCAAGCCTGCAAAAATTTTATGCGCCCTCGCGAGATTGGTAGAATTACCCGCTCGCCAATTTTGGATTCAAAATGACTGACACGTTCAAAAGCCACACGCAAAACTTAACGGCACCGCCGCCTTCCGCCGCCGAGATTGCCCCTTCAGACTCCGTCGACCTGGCATTCGCATCTCGCGCGATCTACGTGGGCGGGGCGGGAAATCTGAAAGTTCGGATGCTCGACGGCACGCAAATTACGTTCACAAACGTCCAAGCTGGGGCGCAATATGCTATGCGGGTTGACCGCGTCTTGGCGACCGGAACAACGGCAACGGGGATTGTCGCCCTCTGGTGATCTTTTGCCGACGTGGCAGTGCCGCGTCGGCAATTATTTCCCGACGCGCTGATAAGCGGCGATCAAATTGTCCACCTGATGGTCCCACGACAGCTCGTCTTCGACGCGCAGCCGTCCGATGCGGCCCATTTCCCGACCAAGTTCAGGGTCGTCGAGGATTTGCACAATTTTCATGGCCATGTCCCGAGGGTCGTTTGCGATAGCGTAAAGCGAGGCATTCATTGCCGACAAACGGCCTTCGACGACATCAAATTGCACAATAGGTTTTGAAAAAGCCATATATTCCAAAATCTTATTCATTGTGGATTTGTCGTTCATTGGGTTGACGCGATCTGGGTTGACACAAACGTCTGCCGTGGAAAGAACGCTAAACAAGACCTCGTCAGGAGCCCGCCCGACAAAAGTTACATGTCCATCAAGTCCAAGTGCTGAGGCCATCACTTTTAGCGATGCAAGTGCAGGACCGCCACCCACCATGCAAAATTGAACATCGCGGTTCATCTCCAAGACGATGATGCGCGCGGCTTCCAGCAACAGGTCGATACCCTCTTGATCACCGATTACCCCGACATAGCCCACCAAATGTTTCCGCCCGTTGCGCCACTTGTCATCGGACGTTTTGACATCCAGGCGTGTCAGGTCCGGGCCGGAACGTACGACAAATATGTCGTCGCAAGCTTTCTTGCCGCGCTCCTGAGCAATTTTCGCATACGAAGAATTCGTTGAGATGACGACATCGGCCGTCCAAAAATTGATCCGTTCAAACAGCACCATCAATCGCCAGAAAAATCCGCGCTTGTTGAATTTTGCCTCGTAAAGTTCCGGGTTAATGTCGTGATGGTCAAAGATGTAACGCTTGCCGAAAATTTTGAACTGCCAGGCAATCAGAAATATCAGATCCGGTGGATTGCAGCCCTGGATCGTGTCAAACCCGTGACGGAAGAATATTTTCCAGGCAAGTCGCGTTTCATGGAATAAGGCCGCGCTGTATTCCAGCAGAAAACCCAAGGCACCCTTTGCGTCCAACGGCAGCGAGTGGCGGTAAATATGTACGCCATCAAGCATCTCATAGCGTTGCTCATAGCCTTTTCCGGTGGGGCAGATGACGCAAACTTGCGCCCCCGCCGCAAATAGGGTTCGGGCTTCGTGCCAAACGCGGCGATCGAACGGCGTCGGCAGGTTCTCCACCACAATCAAAACCTTCCGCCCAAGCAGCGGTTTGCTGTCTATCGCTGCCTGTTGGCGCGGCCTGGTAAGGGAGCGGGCTGACATCAAGGAACGGGAACTCACGCTAAAGCACTAATATCCATTACAATTGCACTCTGGGCGAGTGAAAGCTGCCGGATCGTGGCATTAGCGGCAATGATCCTCGCATAGTGTGTTTTTTGTGCATGATTTTTGCTTACAAGGATGCGCTCCAGTGTGGGTAGCTGGCTGAAAGCATAGCCAAGGTTGGCCCCGATCAGCTTGCTGGCATCAATCGCCGGGTCAAAAATTTCCAGGTCGAACCCTGCCGCCAGCAGCTTGCGAGCCAAGTCTACGTTCGGGCTTTCGCGCAGGTCATCGGTGGCGGCCTTGAAAGCCAAGCCTGCCAAAAGGACTTTGGCGCCTGGGGTCAATCCTTGGCTGATGTATTCATAGATCCTGTGTTTGTGCGCCTCATTGGAACGCAACAATGAATCGACCAAATGCGTATTGGCTCCGCAATCGGCAGCGATATATTGCAAGGCGCGCACATCCTTCGGCAGGCACGACCCGCCGAATGCGCCGCCGGGACGGGTGTAATATGGCGATATGTTCAGTTTGGTATCCGACACGAATATTTCGTGAACTTTGCTGGCCTTTATGCCCAATTGCAGGCAGACCCGGCCAATTTCGTTGGCATAGGCCACTTTGACTGCGTGCCATGAATTATCAACAAATTTAGTGAATTCTGCTTCGCGATAGCCGACAACGAAAGTGGTTGCTTTTATTGTTTTGTTCAACTCAGTCATCGGTGCATTTGGCTGGCCATCCTTGGTGCCAATCACAATTTTTGGTGGCTCAAAATAGTCTTTGACGGCGGAGCCTTCACGCAAGAACTCCGGGTTGTAGACCAATTCTACATCGATCATGCGCTCTGCACCCAGAATAGACCGAAATATCGGTTCAATGAGTTCGTCAATCGAACCCGGCCGAATTGTCGAGCGATACGCAACTGTCAAAGCATGTATCCGACCCGGCTTCAGCGCCAGGGCAATGTGGCGCGAGACTTCGGCAATGAACCGCATGTTATGCGAGCCATCGGCTGCTGACGGAGTGCCTACACAAACAATCGCCAAGTCGGCCCCATCCAAAGCTCCGTCTAATTCGGTGGTTGCGGAGATAAGCCCTTTGGCAAGGCCTGACTGCAGCATTTCGCCAACAAGTGGTTCTACAATCGGGGCTTCGCCGCGCATGATGGCGGCAACTTTCTTGTCACTGACATCTATTCCTGTGACGCTATGGCCCTCACTGGCGATGCAACAGGCCGCCGTGAAACCAACATAACCAAGTCCAAAAATGACTATCTTCACAATACTTTCTTTCCCGCCGCTGCCCAGCGCCGGTCTGTACCGACCTTTACGCTGTCGCACTTTTAGCAGACATAAAAGCCCGCCGCGAGGTGCGACAAGGCAATTAACACGAATTTCGCCGTTCTGCCTAAATTTTGCCCCTCGAATTGTGGATAGGCTTATGCGCAGAGTCTGCGGCAGAATTTTGGCACGATGGAGGTTGGCTAAATGATAGTTCCCGTCATCTTGTGCGGTGGCTCGGGTACCCGGCTTTGGCCGGTTTCACGCAAATCTTACCCCAAACAATTTGCCCCTTTGCTGGGCAAGGAAAGTTTGTTTCAGGCTTCCCTGCGGCGTTTGCAGGGCCCAGAATTCAGTGCGCCGCTGATTTTGACCAATGCGGATTTTCGCTTTCTGGCGACCGATCAATTGGCCGAAATCGGCTTGGAAGATGCGCGAATCCTGATCGAACCTGTGGGGCGAAACACGGCGCCGGCGATCTTGATTGCCGCCTTGAGTTTGCGTGAAACGCCCGAAGCGCTGATGCTGGTTGCGCCATCGGATCACATCATTGCCGATGATTCCGGGTTTTTGGCTGCGGTTATGGCGGGGGCGGAAGCGGCGCAGAGTGGAAAGTTGGTCACATTCGGCATCAAGCCGGATCGGGCGGAAACCGGGTATGGTTACCTCGAACTTGGTTCGGCATTGGCCAATTACGAACCAAAGGCGCATGAACTGGTGCGTTTTGTCGAAAAGCCCAGTGCAAATTCGGCGGCGGAAATGCTCGCCTCTGGCCGGTATTTGTGGAACGCGGGAATATTCCTGTTTCGGGTGCAAGACATTCTTGCGGCGTTTGCCGCGCACGCACCTTTCCTAATGCAGCCCTGCGAGGACGCATTGGAAAAGGGTTCGGAAGATTTGAACTTTTTCCGCCTTGATGAGGCCAGCTATGCCGACTGCAAGGACATTTCCTTTGACTATGCCGTGATGGAAAAAGCGACGGATTTGGCGGTTGTGCCCTATGCCGGCGGTTGGAACGATTTAGGCAGTTGGGATGCACTTTGGCGCGAAAGCGGGCCGAACGCGAAGGGAGTAGTGACGCATGGCAATGCAGTGGCACTGGACTGCGAGAATGTGTTGCTGCGTTCGGAAGAAGAAAACCTGCACATCGTCGGGCTGGGCCTGAAAAACATCACCGCCATCGCCATGCGCGACGCGGTTCTGGTGGCCGATATGGGCAGTTCGCAACGGGTGAAAGACGTGGTGGACCTGCTGAAAAAAGCCAAGGTTTCGCAAGCGGTCGATTACCCGCGCTTTCATCGGCCTTGGGGTTGGTACGAAACGCTGTCGCTGGGCAAAAGGTTCCAAGTGAAACGAATCATGGTCAAACCGGGGGGACGGTTGAGCCTGCAAAGCCATGTTCACCGGGCGGAACATTGGGTTGTGGTTGAAGGCACGGCAATGGTGACGGTTGATAAAGACGTCAAATTGCTGACCGAGAACCAGTCAGTCTATATTCCTTTGGGTGCCGTCCACCGGATGGAAAACCCTGGCCGCGTCAACATGTTTCTGATCGAAGTGCAGACGGGAACCTATTTGGGCGAAGACGACATCGTGCGTTATGAGGATATCTATGCCCGCACCTAGATTGGCCGTCACTCCCAACACCTGGGAATTCCTGTTGGAGCCGATGATCGCGCCAACAGGTTTCCGCGAATATGACGCGCGGTGGAAGTATCCCGACGCCATCAATTTGCCGGGTGTGACGGCGCTAGGTTTGGGGTTGGGGACGCAAATCCACGAACGTGGTATTCGCCCCGACATTGCCGTAGGAAACGACTACCGCGACTATTCGCTGGCGATTAAAAACGCGCTGATGATTGGTTTGATGCAGGCGGGTGTTCGCGTGCACGACATCGGCCCTGCCCTGTCACCGATGGCCTATTTCGCGCAATTCCACCTCGATCTTCCCGCAGTTGCGATGGTTACGGCTTCGCACAACCCAAATGGCTGGACCGGCGTCAAAATGGGGCTGGAGCGGCCTTTGACGCACGGGCCCGAAGACATGGCTCGCCTGCGCGACATCGTGCTTGGCGGCCTTGCCGTTGCGCGTGACGGCGGGTCGATCGCCCGGGTGGATGGCGTAAGGGCGGCCTACATTGATGATTTGGTTGGTGCCTATCGGATGAAGCGGAAGCTGCGCGTGGTTGTCGCCACTGGCAACGGCACTGCAGGGGCATTTGCACCGGAGATTTTGGAACGTATTGGCGTCGAAGTGATCCATAGGCACACGACGCTTGATTACACGTTTCCCCACTACAACCCCAACCCCGAAGCGTTGGAAATGCTGCACGATATGGCAGCTGCAGTGCGCGAAAATCAAGCCGATCTGGCAATTGGTTTTGACGGCGATGGTGATCGGTGCGGAGTGGTTGATAACACCGGCGATGAAATTTTTGCCGATAAAATGGGCGTCATTCTGGCCCGGGATTGGGCCGCAATGTACCCGAATGTCCGGTTTGTTGTCGACGTGAAATCAACGGGTCTCTACGCGTCCGACCCATTGTTGCGCTCGCTAGGCGCGAAAACAGACTACTGGAAAACCGGGCATTCCTACATGAAACGCCGGGTCAAGGAACTGGGCGCTTTGGCTGGGTTTGAGAAATCGGGGCATTACTTCCTCGCCCCCCCGATTGGGCGCGGTTATGACTGCGGTATGCGGGTGGCCGTTGAGATTTGCAAGTTGATGGACCGGCACTCCGCAAAATCGCTGTCCGACCTGAAAGACGCCTTGCCGAAAACCTGGACCACACCAACGCTTTCGCCGTTTTGTCCTGACTCCGAGAAATATGCCGTCCTGGAACGCTTGATGGCCAGAATTACTGCGCTGGCTGAAAGTGGCGGCAGGTTGGGTGGGCAAGAAATTGACGATGTCATCACCGTCAATGGCGCCCGCATCCAGCTTAAGAACGGTGGTTGGGGCCTGATCCGCGCGTCTTCGAATACGCCCAATCTGGTGGTCGTCTGCGAAAGCCCGGACGGTGACTTGGGCATGCGCGCAATATTCACTGACTTGGACGCGCTGATCCGAACCGAACCGCTGGTCGGTGCCTACGATCAAACGCTTTAGGTGGCGTCAAAGCTGATTCCTGGAAGGCAAATTCATATGTCCGAACCGCATGCATTCACTGCCGCTGGGCTGGCGGGCCTTATACTTACACCGGTTTTGATTTCCGGAGGGCAAGTAATGTAAAAAGTTGTCAGCGGCCGATTGGGCGCGCCGGGCATCGGATCGCACAACAAACTCTTCCTCGACCCATTGATTATTTTGGCGCTCTCTGTTTACGGCATCGGCACGATCGTCTGGATATTCCTGCTGCGGACAATGCCCTTGTCGACGGCCTATCCTTTCATGGGTCTGCCATTCTGTTTGGTACCAATTTTGTCAGCATTGGCATTGGGCGAACCGGTCACTATTCGCACCGCAGTAGCAACAGCAATGATTATTGCCGCACTGTTTATTGCCAACACTTAACTCATTCAGCAGCGTCTGTTTTTTCCCATATAGGCCTTCGGGCCAAAATTTCTGCTGGCTCGACAGTTCGGACTTTGCGAAAAAGTGCCCAATAAAGGTCTTCTGCGGGATAGGGCAACCAAAACTTCTTTGGAATCAGTGAAAACAAGGCCCGGGCGAATTTGTCCTTGATACTTTGGCTTGGAAACTTGCGGTCCAATAATGATTTTGCATGCCCGCCTTGAACCCAGCGCTTTGGCATTCCCGATGCAACCGGCTCAAATCCAAATCGGGCGGCAACCAGGTTCAAGTCATATGGCGCGAACCAGCGCACCACACCGGGCGCTGAATATTCATGCCAATGACTGCCAAAAAGCCGTGCCGTCCAGCTTCCGCGATTCCAAATTTCGACAAGCCAATGCCCATTTTCGGCTGTGGCATTAGCTGCAGCCAAAAGCGCGCTATCCAAGTCAAAAAAGTGCGGCAGCACTTGAATCATTGAAACCAGTTCAAATTTTTCGTCGCTAACATGATTTTCGAATACACCGGTTTGAAAAGGGATTTTCAGGTGCTCGCGCCCGTACCGCGCCATTGTTTCATTGGGCTCCAGGCCTGTGCCTTGCCACCCTTTATCCAAAAAGCCAGCGAGGACAAACCCCGAAGCCGCACCGACATCCAACACCCGGCCGGGCGTCAGGTACTTTGTCAATTTCTCAGCATACCATTTACCCCTGTCACGCAGTATCGGGCCTTCTTGAATACACCCCGGGCAACCTGCACCACCGTCGGTACAATACCCATCGTGGTAGACATTTTCGACGTGTTTTTCGGTGAGCACGTTTGCCAAAAATTGATGGGCGCAATCGCAGCACTCAAATATTTGAAAGTTGTATTTGGCAAATGCGAAATGCGCATATTCTCCACAAATTGGACAAATCATAAAACGCCACTCGCTACCACGAGCGACCAAAAATGCCGCTCCCCACTGCCCGTTTACCACGAATGGGCTATCACAACAATCGTGAACATAAAATGAATAAATGCTTGTTAATTCAGGCACATTTCGCTATGGTCGCGCCATGTTGTTTGTGAGCGACCATGCGTAAGATTCGAGTTGCCAGCGTATTTGGCACCAGACCAGAGACGATCAAAATGGCCCCAGTCCTGCGTGAACTTGATCGCAGGGCGGATGCTTTTGAGTCCACCGTCGTATTAACCTCGCAACACACCAGCCTGATTGCGCCCTTGCTGGACTTTTTTGGCATACGCGCCAAGGTTGACCTCAACATACTGAAGGTCGGCCAATCCTTGGATGAACTTTTGGGTCGACTTGTCATGTCCTTGGACCCGGTATTTGAAAGATCCAAGCCAGATGTGATTTTGGTCCAAGGCGATACGACGTCCGCTTTGGCAGGCGCACTTGCCGCGCATCACAAACAAATTCCGGTTTACCACGTCGAGGCGGGCCTGCGGTCCAAAAACCGCTACAGCCCCTTCCCCGAAGAAATGAACCGACGGCTCGTCACCCAATTGGCAACGCACCATTTGGCGGCAACCCAATCAAATGTCGAAAACTTGCTGGCAGAAGGAATCAATCCTGACGCCATCACTTTGACGGGCAACCCGGTTGTGGACGCGTTGAACTTTGTATTGAAAACCGCCCGCCCATCGCACGAATCGGCGGCGATGCTTGCCGAACTGTCAGCGTATAAAGTCATCGCGCTGACGACCCATCGCCGGGAAAATTTTGGCAGCCAACTGCAAACTTACATGCGCGTACTTAGCGATTTTGTGCACGCGCATCCCGACACGGCATTGATTTTTCCTGTGCATCCCAACCCGGCGGTGATCGCGGAATGTCGAAAATCGATGCGCGAAAGTAGCCGGATAAAGCTGATCTCGCCGATGAATTACCCTGATTTCATGCATGTGCTCAAGGCATGCTGGCTGATTGCGTCGGACTCTGGCGGGATCCAGGAGGAAGCACCGTCACTTGGCAAGCCGCTGCTGGTTTTACGGCAAGAAACAGAGCGCCCGGAAGTCATCGCTTGTGGTGCGGCGAAATTGGTTGGCTCGGAACCGGGAAACCTGGTGTATCTTCTTGAAGAAACGTATAAGATCGGAAGTTGGGCGGAACGGGTACAAAAAGTCAAAAATCCTTTTGGAAATGGTGATGCGGCAGCGCGGATCGCTTCACAACTGGCGCAAGACTTTTAGGCGACTTGTGCCGCCGTGGGGGAAGCAGTGTAGTGAGTGGTTGATTTGACTAAACATTTTTTGACAATCAATCTGGAAGACTATTTCCACGTCGGACCGCATAGCGGCGTAATTCCGCAGCGGTACTGGACTCGTTTTGACGCGCGGGTCGAACACAACGCGCGTGTAAGTTTGGATTTGCTCGACAAATTCGGTCACAAAGCGACGTTTTTTGGTTTGGGCTGGATTGCCGATCAGATGCCCCATGTCGTGCGCGAAATTGCCGACCGCGGCCACGAAATTGCCAGCAAAGGCTATTTCCACCGGCCATTGGCGGAAATGACGCCCGATGAATTTCGCGCCGATGCCGTCAAATCCCGGATTGCCCTGGAAAATGCCAGCGGGCGCGAGGTCAAAGGCTATCGTATTGCGCGCGGCTGGTTTGCCGAAAAAGATTTGTGGGCGTTGGATACCCTCTCCGAAGAAGGGTTCGCCTATGATTCGAGTTTGCGGATTCTGGGACTGACATCCAAACGAACGTCGGCGCTTGGAAAATTGCACCAGCACCAAACAAAAAGCGGCATGATTTGGGAAGCGCCGTTGTCATCCTGGCGCTTCATGGGCCTGTCGCTGCCGATTTCGGGTGGGAATTACGTTCGGCAATTGCCTGACGGTTTTGTGCGCAACCGCGTCGCCGACTGGGACCGTTCGGCCAATGCCCCGATGACGTTTTATTTTCACGTCTGGGAACTGGACCCCGACCAACCGCGCATCGAAGCCTCGCCGCTGCTGAACCGACTGAGGCAGTATCGCAATTTGGCCAGCATGCGAGAGCGCATTGAACATTACTTGTCGACATACAATTTCCAGCCAATTGCCGGGGGAATTGGCCTTTCTTTGCATCCCGTTGCGCCCGTGCTGTCGGCAGCCACCACAGCAACCGCCAAAGATTTCGATGCGGATCGCAAGAAAGTCACAATCGCCGTGCCCTGCTATAACGAGGAATTGGCAATCAATTACCTTGCCAACACGCTGCGCCAATTTGACAAGGATTATTCACCACAGTTCGAGTTGCATTATGTGTTTGTCGATGATGGCTCCACAGACAAAACGTTTCGCATGTTGAACGACGTTTTTGGAAGAAATCCCCGTACGAAAGTCGTCCAGCACCCGCAGAACCGGGGGGTCGCGGCGGCGACCATGACCGGTCTGCACAACGCCGAAACCGAGATCGTCTGCGTCATCGACTGCGATTGTTCCTACGCGCCCGAACAACTGATCGACATGATCCCGATGCTGTCGGACGGCGTGGATATGGTCACCGCTTCGCCCTATCACGTCAAGGGTGCCGTGTTGAACGTGCCGGAGTGGCGGCTGTTTCTGTCCAAAGGATTGTCGCGGTTGTATCGGATGGTATTGCGCCACAAACTGGCAACCTACACCGCGTGTTTCCGGGTTTATCGGCGCACTGCGGTTGTTGATCTTGAAATTGAAAATCCCGGCTATTTCGGGATTACCGAAATTCTGGTCAAGCTTGACCAGAAAGGCGGCGGTATCGTCGAATACCCCGCCGTGCTGGAATCGCGCCTGTTGGGCCATTCCAAAATGAAAATCGTCAAAACCATTTTTGGACACCTGGGCCTTTTGAAAGAGGCGCTGCGTGCCAAGGGAAAGCCTGATTTAACTGTAACGAGCAACGGATTAGCAAAATGAACAAATATGCATCGGCCATTATGAACGAAATTGATCTGCCATCAGACCAGAATTCGACGGGGCGCACTTTGGGCGAGGCCGAAATTGCCGCGCTGGAAAAAGTTATCCGCTCGGGCATCCTGACCTCGACCAAAGGCACCTTCGTGGCCGAGCTGGAGCGGCGTTTCGCCGATCTGATCGGCGTGAAACACGCGATTGCCTGCTCTAGCGGCACAGCGGCAGTGCATTGCGCGGTTTTCGCGCTCAACCTTGAGCCAGGGATGGAAGTCATCACCACCGCAATTACCGATATGGGCGCTATTGCACCCATCCTGATCCAGGGCAACATCCCGATGTTCGCCGATGTGGACCCGGTGACTCTGAACGTCACCGCAGAAACCGTCGAGCGCGCGATCAGCCCGAAAACCGGCGCGATCATGGTCACGCATCTGTTTGGCAACCCGGCGGAAATGGCCAAGATCAAGGCTTTGGCCGACCGTAAAGGCATTCCCGTTATCGAAGATTGCGCGCAGGCTTTCATGGCGTCCGAAGGCGGCGCGATGGTTGGCACGACTTCGGCTTTGGGCTGTTTTTCCTTGCAACAGGGCAAACACATCACCACCGGCGAGGGTGGCTTGGTGACGACCAATGACGACGATTTGGCCCGTCGCGTGCGACTTTACGTGAACAAGGCTTGGGGCTATGGCGATGCCAAACCCGACCATTATTTCCTAGCCCTCAATTATCGTCTGACCGAACTGCAAGGCGCGGTTGCTGT
>JANMOK010000263.1:0-7656 GCA_031369165.1 Paracoccaceae bacterium | reverse complement strand
GGTCCTGCACGTTGAATTTGGAGCCTATCTGCACGCCCATGGCTTGGCAGAGGTCGGACAGTTCGACGTTTTCCATCATCTTGGAACCGGCTGCGCCGAGCACGTTGAGAATTTTGCCGCGCAGCGGCAGGATGGCCTGGGTCTTGCGGTCCCGCGCTTGTTTGGCCGAGCCGCCAGCGGAATCCCCTTCGACAAGGAACAGTTCGGTGCCGCCGCGGACTGAACCGGAACAATCGGCCAGTTTGCCGGGCAGGCGGAGTTTTTTGGTGGCGGATTTGCGGGCGGTTTCCTTTTCATCGCGGCGGCGGACGCGCTCTTCGGCGCGTAGCACGATATAATCGAGGATCGCGCCTGCGGATTTCGGGTCGGCGGCCAGCCAGTGATCGAACGGGTCGCGGACCGCACCTTCGACCAGGCGGGCGGCTTCGGCGGTGGACAGGCGGTCTTTGGTCTGGCCGACAAAATCGGGGTCGCGGATGAAAACCGAGATCATCGCGCAGGCCCCTGCCATGACATCTTCGCGGGTGATCTGCGCCGACCTTCGGTTGTTGACCAATTCGCCATAGGCGCGGATGCCCTTGGTGATGGCGGCCCAGAACCCGGCCTCGTGGGTGCCGCCTTCCGGCGTGGGAATGGTGTTGCAATAGGAGGACAGGAACGGGTCGATCGACGGGGTCCAGTTGATGGCCCATTCGACAAAACCCGGCGTGTCTGCCCCGAATTTCTCGGCGAACATCACTTTTCCGGCGAAAGATTTGTCGGAATAGGTGGCGGCGCCGTTCAGGCTTTCGGCGAGGTATTCCTGCAGGCCGCCGGGGAAGTGAAAAGTGGCGGTTTCGGGTGTGTCATCGTCTTTGGCGATGCAGGTGGGGTCGCATTTCCAGCGGATTTCGACGCCGGAAAACAGGTAGGCTTTCGAGCGGGCCATTTTGAGCAAGCGAGACGGTTTGAAGTGGGCGTGCTGACCAAAAATCTGCGCATCGGGGTGGAAGGTGACATTGGTGCCGCGGCGGTTGGCGGTGGGGCCGAGTTTTTCGATTGGGCCTTGCGGGTGGCCGCGTGAGAAGGTCTGGCGGTAAAGTTCGCGGTTGCGGGCGACTTCGATGGATACGTGGTCGGACAGCGCATTGACGACCGAAATGCCGACGCCGTGCAACCCGCCCGAGGTTTGATAGGCCTTGCCGGAGAATTTACCGCCGGAATGCAGGGTGCAGAGGATGACTTCCAGCGCCGATTTGTCGGGGAATTTCGGGTGTGGGTCGATAGGGATGCCGCGGCCGTTGTCGCGCACGGTGACGGCGAAATCGGCGTGCAACTCAACCTCGATGCGGGTGGCGTGGCCGGCGACCGCCTCGTCCATGGCGTTGTCGAGCACCTCGGCGACCAAGTGGTGCAGGGCGCGTTCGTCGGTGCCGCCGATATACATGCCGGGGCGTTTCCTCACCGGTTCGAGGCCTTCGAGCACTTCAATGGAGGAAGCGTCATAGGATGCGCTGGCGGAATCGCGGAAGAGATCCTCGGCGCTGGGGCTGTTCATGGCGGGTTTTCCCGATTCTGCTCTGCTCTGGGGACGGAGTATGGCAGAGGGGAAAGAGGCGCGGTAGGGTGCGCATATTGCGCACCGATCGGCGTCAGCAGGTTCGCAAAAAAACCCTACGGCTGATTTTGATAAATCCCTTCCAGTTGCGTGTATATTTCCGCATTCCCGGCGATCAGGTGTCCGCCCTTCGACAGCCCGTCACCGGCCAGAAAGTCGTTGGTTTGCAATCCGGCTGCCCGCAGAACAGCTATCGCTCCGAGGCAATCCCACGAATTGATGTGCTGTTCGATGTAGCCGTTCAATCGACCGGCGGCGACATAGCACAGCGCCAATGCACCCGATCCCTCGCGGTAAAAGGTTGCGCCGGATTGCAGCAGGGCCGCCAATAACGGGATGAATTGCGATGTATCGAGGCGCGGCGAGTAGCCGATACCGAGAATGCCTTCGGACAGCGATTTGGAGGGGTGTCCGCTGATCGGTATGCCGCTCAAGGTGGCGGGGATGCCGATGCCCCCTGTGAAAAGTTCGTCACGTTCAGGGGCGTAGACTATGCCAAAATGCAAGGTGCGGTCGGTGACATAGGCTATGGAAATGCACCAAGCGGATAGGCCGGAGATGAAGGGCTGGGTACCGTCAATAGGATCGACGACCCAGATCCCTTGGCCGGGCGCAAAGGCGGTGGCGCCGGTTTCTTCGCCCAGGAAGGCGTCGTTGGGGAAGGTTTTCGAGAGCGCGGATTTTATCAGCAATTCGCACTCAAGGTCGGCTTGACTGACGAAATCCTGCAATCCTTTGGCAGTTATGTTCAGGCTCCCGCGTTTGTGAAAATAGGATTGGGCCAATGCTCCCGCATCGCGGACCAACTCCAGCGCGACGTCGAAGCGTTCTGCGATGTTCATGCGTCTTTCCACAACCAGGCCGCGCCGCGCACCCCCGAAGCGTCACCATGTCTGGCGCGCACGATGGGCGTATGAAATACGGTTGAGAACGTATAGGAGGCGATTGCCGGGGGCAATTCGACAAGCAATTCGCCGATATTCGACATGCCGCCGCCCATGACAAAAATGTCGGGGTCCAGGGTGTTGACGACAATAGATAAGCCGCGGGCGACTCGATCGACATAACGGTCCCAGATTTGGGTGCTGGTGCGGTCGCCAGCGCGTTTATTGGCGATTATGGCATCGGCCTTCAGATCTTCACCGGTGCAGTGGTGAAATTCGGCCTCAAACGCGCGGCCTGACACCCAAGTTTCCAAGCAGCCGTGTTTGCCGCAATAGCACAGTGGCCCGGGCGTTTCGCTGATGTCTGGAAAAGGCAGCGGATTGTGGCCCCATTCGCCCGAGGAATTGTTGGGACCATGGTGGGCGCGGCCCTGGATGGCTATGCCAGCGCCAGCGCCGGAACCTAAAATTACCCCAAAAACAACGTTGCAGCCTTTGCCAGCACCATCGACAGCTTCGGAGGCGGCGAAACAATCAGCGTCGTTTTCGACACGGATGGTACGTTCGGCGAAGGTTGCTTGCAGGTCGCTTTCCACGGGCATGCCCAGCAACCAGGTCGAACTTGCGCCTTTGCCCAATCGGCTGACTGGTTCAAGTGAACCGGGTATGCCGATGCCAAGCGTACCCTCTTGGCCGGTTTCGCGTTCGATCCAGTCAACCAATTTGCGGATAACCTGCAAGCAGGCCTGGTAGTCATGGCGCGGCGTTACCTCGCGGTGCCGCACCAGTTCCTGACCGTCGTGTGTCAGGGCAACACCTTCAATTTTGGTTCCGCCCCAATCAATGCCGATTAACAAAGAAGAACCTCATCTAAATTGCTTCGAGCAGACACAATTATTGCGCTGGCACCAGTAATTCTGTGCCGCTGCCTTCTTGGCCGGCAAGGGTCCACAGGCCGTTTAGTGCTCCGTCGGACATTACTTGATAGACCACGAGGCCAATGCTGTCGCCCAGCACGTAACCCGCTGAAAAGGCCGGACCGTTGCGCATGCAGATACCACTGGACGAGGTCGATTCGGTGATCCAAACAATTTCGCAGGTCGTGCTGGAGGTCAGAGTAATTTCAGCTTCGCCGCCATAGGGCGAGCCGTCAAAATTGGTGCCCTGGACAATGTAGTGACCGCCGATGTCCTGCGCCAAGATCGGCTCTGCAATGAACGCGGCAAAAATAGCCAAAAGGATGGTTCGGCGCATCATTTCTCCATTTCGCATTGTCGGGAAACAAACTGGTGCCCGATTAGAATTGACTTGGCTTAGTGCCCCATCAATTTCGTATCAAACGGGTAATGTGTCAGGTTGTCAAATCCGGTTTCGGTGATCAGCACCTGGTCTTCGAGTTTGATCGAGAAATCGCGGTCCTGATGGCTGACAAGGGCTTCGACGCACAGGCACATGCCGGGTTCGAGGACGTGGACATTTTTTTCCTGCCAAGTCATAAAAACGCGTTGACCTTAGGCAACTTGGGGGGTGTCATGTCGCTGGCAACCACTATACGGCTCATTTTCTTTCTCGATGGCTTGATTATTGCCAAATGGCTGCCGCACCTGCCCGATATTCAGGAGCAATTGGGCCTCGATGTCAGCGCTTTGGGTCTGGCCTTGGCGGCCTTGCCGCTAGGGATCATGGCGTCGCTGCCCATGGTTGGAACTTTTGTTGTCTCCCGGCTGTCAGAACGCGCGGCAAACCAGCTGACTTTCGGTTGGCTGGCGCTGACTTCGGTCTTGCCGGGACTCGCTTGGGATTTCCCAAGCTTCGCCATAGCACTTTTTTTCTTTGGCTCTGGTATCGCAGGTGTCGAAGTCGCAATGAATGCCACCGCCGATGCGATAGAGTGGCGGACCGGCAAGCGGATCATGTCTGGTTGTCATGGCCTGTGGAGCGTGGGTAATCTCACGGGTGCCGCGCTGGGAGCGTTGGCATTGCATTTTCATTTGGACGCCGCGACCACCCTGCCATTGGCTGCGGCATTGCTGATCCCATTGAGCTATTTCGCCTGTGCGCCGCTATCGAGCAACCCAATATCGCCAGTTCCGGGACCGGCTTTGGCGCTGCCTGATCTGCCACTGTTGATCCTGTGTCTGTTGCCATTCTGTGCTTGCGTGCTGGAAGGCGCGATGGCGGACTGGGCTGCCGTCTACCTGAGAACCGAACTTGGCGCGATTGGGGCAATGACTGGCGCCGGATTTGCGGTTTTTGCCTTGGTGATGGCGGGCACGCGCCTGACCGGGGACCGTATCATCGCCCGAATTGGACCGGTCACTGTGGCGCGCATTTGCGGACTGTGCGGGCTTTTCGGGCTGATATTGATATGGGCTGCGCCGAACTTGGCAACAGCCCTTGTTGCATTCGTTTTCATGGGCTTTGCCGCTTCTTTGATCTTTCCGATCTCGGTAACGGCGGCAGCGCGCCAGCCCGGCCGTTCATCGGCCATGAACATCGCCGCATTGTCGCTGATCTGTTTTACAGGCTATGCCGTCGGGCCGCCGGTTGTCGGCTTTGTTGCCGGACAGGTTGGATTGAGGGCGGCGCTGTTATGCCTGACGCCCTTTGCATTGGCGATTTTGGTGCTGGCATCGCGGCTGCGACCGCGTGGTGCAGCTCAGGGGCATCGAGCCTGAGCAAAGCTCGCGTCTAGCCCCCCAGCCTGGCATCGAACGGATAACGCGACAGGTTCTCGAACCCCGTCTCGGTGATCAGCACCTGGTCTTCCAGTTTGATCGAAAAATCGCCGCCGTCGCGGCTGATCAGGGCCTCGACGCAGAGCATCATGCCAGCTTGCAGCGCATAGTCAAATGACTTGGGCGCGTATTCGTCTGGATAGTTGATGAACGGCCATTCGTCGCACAGGCCGACGCCGTGCATTTTGCAGGAGTATTTCAGGCGTTGATATTGCGCGGGCAGGAGGTGCCCGCCGTGCACGATGTCTTCGATCCGGGCACCAGGTTTGAGAAGCGCCATGTTTTCGGCAATGTGGTCGCGGGCCATCCGGTAGTCTGAAATCATGTCGGAGCGCGGACTGCCGTCGCCCAAGAACCACGTGCGCGAGAAATCGCAGCACAGGCCGTAAGCGCCGATCAAGTCGGTGTCGAAGGCCAAAATTTCGTTGTTTTGCACGATGCGTGGACCGCATTCTTGGAACCACGGATTGGTGCGCGGGCCCGAGGCGAGCAGGCGGCATTCGATCCATTCGCCGCCGCGGCGGATGTTTTCGGCGTGCAGCACCGCCCAGATGTCGTCCTCGCTCATGCCCGGTGCTGCGGCTTTTTCCATGACGGCAACCGAGGCTTCGGCGGCGGCCATGGCGCAGCGCATGGCCAAAATTTCATCGGGGCCTTTGACCGAGCGGGCTTTTTCGGTGAGCTCTTCGCCTTCGAATATGGTCAGGCCAGCGGATTCCAGCGCCCGCAAGCCGGAGATCATGATTTTATCGACGCCAAGGCGGGTGCTGTTGCCGGAATGCTGGCGCAAGAGGTCGCGGATTTGGGCAGCGAAATCGGTTGAAGGCGTCATGCCCTGATCGCCGTTGACGCAATAGAAGTTCGAGGCGCCAGAGCGAACTTCGCGCACCAAGGTATTGAATTCGCTGAGAAAAGGTGAATTCTTGTAGTCCCACAACACCATATGGCCATCGGGACAAACCAGACAGGCGCGAAACGGGTTATGGGTGTTCCAGAGCTGCATGTTGGGGCTGTCGGTGGCGTAGCGGATGTTGAGCGGATCGAACATCAGGATACCGGCGTAATCACGCTGGTTGACGTGCGAGACGAGGCGCTCGAGGCGGAATTGGCGCATCTGCGCCAGATTGGGGGCGACCAGGCCAAGCGTAGCCCATTCGGCGAAAGCAAGGTCGGTCGGGCCGGTTTCGACACGGTTGTTGTCGCGGGGCGAACCGTCGGGTTTGCGGGCAGGGTCGATCTTGCGGGTGGTGGTCATGCGTGGGTCTCCGAACCGGTCAGGCGATCAAACGGGCGCGCGTGCCGCAAAGCTATCCGGATTGCGGCTTGATGCCGTCGTTTTTGTCGGTCTAGGTGCGATGATGACAAGGTTTCAAACCCCGAAGGGTATCAAGACGCACAAAGCCTTTGGCACAATGCTGCGATTGGCCATTCTGTCTGTCGCCCTGCTGCTGGTCGCCGGGCATCTGGGTTTTTTGCACCAATCCTTTGATTCGATCGCGGTGTTCAGGTTGCACCTGCTGCCGGTACTGGGAGTGATGCTGATCGCCACCTTCCGCCTGAAAATGCCTGTACTACGGATATTCGGCGGCGCGGTGGCGATGGTTTCAGTGGTGACAATTGCGCCGTCTGTGCGCGAGATGGGCACCGGGCCGATAGAGGCCGATTGGCGGCTTTTTCAGCAGAATATGATGGTGCGCAACCGCCAGCCCGCCGATGTCGCGCAATTCATCATGGATAGAAAGCCAGAGTTTGTGTCGTTGCAGGAAATTAGCCACAATGGCCTTTCGGTGCTGGAACCGTTGAAAGCCCGTTATCCGGGCTGGCTGCAGTGTCCCGATTGGTACGGCGCGGGTGTGGTCTTGATGTCGCGCTGGCAGGCAGTGCAGGGCAGTCAGGGCTGCGACGCCATCGAGAAGATTGGCTGGATGCAGGTGCAGACCGCTCAAGGGCCACTGACCGTGGTGGCGGTACATATGAATTGGCCCTGGCCGTCGAACTATGCCGGGCGACAGCGGCGGGTGCAGCGGATATTGGGCGAACTGCCGCAGCCGATGGTGATTGCGGGGGATTTCAACATGGTGCCTTGGGCGACTTCAGTGCAACGGCTGGAACGGCGCACAGGGACGGAAGTGGTGACTCCGCTGAGATTTTCGTTTCGTCCCAAGGGGTTACAGGCTTTGTTGCCGATCGATCATGTGATGGTTCCGGCCGGAATGCAGGCCCGCAGTGCGTTGGTGCCGGGGTTGGGGGCGGTTTGATCGTCCCCTTTCGCTCCGCGAAAGGTTTGCTCGCCGTCGAGGGGGACAGCACCCGTGGGGCGGAGGCCGAACCTTTCGCGGAGCTAAAGGGGACGAAAAGACACGACGCAGAGCGTCGAAGAGGGGCGTTCCCACGCAGAGCGTGGGAACGAGAAGACCCAAAAAGTGGCGACCTTGAC
>JANMOK010000252.1:0-1906 GCA_031369165.1 Paracoccaceae bacterium | reverse complement strand
ATTGTCACTGAATAATCGCTCGCTGCGCACCCAGATTTCGTTCAAAATCTCGGTCATAGCCGTCGGCTGCTGGGGCAAAACCAAAGCTTCGGGCGGCGAAGTCGCATCTTCCTGCTCTGGTCGCAAAAAGCTGGTATCCGTCAGCAATACGCCTTTGGCATCAAATAATTGGCCCCGAGCAGATGACAAAGTGGTCATCTCGATTACGGCATCAATTGCTTCCGCTGGAATAGTCGTATCAGCCGCGTTTTCGGCAATCCGGCTCACCGCCTTGGCGATCATCTTTCCCTGGGCTTCCAAAGATTGCTCGCGCAGGGTTATCAGCCCGTCTTCGAATTGGTTCAGGTACAATATCCCGCCGACCAACAGTCCCAAAGCGACCAGATTGAAGGTGACAATCTTGCGCGCAAGTGGCGAACGGTGGCCAAACGATTTGCCACCATTGCGCCACCACGGCGTTTCATCCGAGGCGTCTTCCGACCAGCCATCGCCTAAAATGATGCCGGCGTCGAACTTTTTGGCACGACCCGGCGGCGTCGACAGGTCGATGGTCACGATTTATGCCTCGTTGTAGCGATATCCGATTCCATACAGCGTTTCGATCGAAGAGAATTCTTCGTCGTGAACGCGGAATTTCTTTCGGACACGCTTGATATGCGAGTCGATGGTTCGGTCATCCACATAGACCTGATCGTCATAAGCCACGTCCATAAGCTGATCTCGGCTTTTGACAACACCCGGTCGGGTGGCCAGCGCCTGAAGGATCAGGAATTCAGTCACAGTCAAAGTAACATTGTCACCCTTCCAGGTCACAATGTGGCGGAGCTGATCCATGATCAGATTGCCGCGCGTCATTATCACATCGGCGTCGTCATCCGACGGTCCTGCCGCAATCGCATCACGCCGCCGCAGTATGGCGCGGATGCGCTCCACCAGCAGCCGCTGCGAAAAGGGCTTTCTGACATAATCGTCAGCCCCCATCCGCAGACCCAGGACCTCATCGATCTCCTCGTCTTTCGAGGTCAGGAAGATCACCGGAACATCCGATTTCTGCCTGAGCCTGCGCAGCAATTCCATCCCATCCATTCGCGGCATTTTTATGTCGAGAACCGCTAGATCAGGTGGATTGTCGGTCAATCCAATCAAACCTGCCGCCCCGTCGTTGAAAGACACGACGGTAAAGCCCTCGGCTTCCAGCGTCATCGTGACCGAGGTGAGAATGTTTCTGTCGTCGTCTACCAGCGCGATTACAGCCATTTTGTGCCCTGCCCTGCAATTTTCCAGCGTTTTACGCCTTTTGCAGGCGATTCAAACAGATATTGGCCAAGCGGGCAATGTTTATCGCGCGGCAGTGAGTCCAAAATGCCGCATATGTTGCCCATAGCGCCAAGGTTGTTTTGGCCAGCGGCAGTCTGTTAACCTGCCGATCAACCTGGCAGATAATGAACGAACGTCAGTTTGCGCAAGCGCTCTGGTGGCAATAAATTGGGGCTTGTATGGAAAATGGTCGTGTGAATCCAGCTGCAAAACTAGATAAGTCTGGTTTTCAGAAACTGGCAGTGGTTCATTATAACCTTGGCGAAACTGCCTTGATGCAGGCCGCCGTCATGCGCAGCGAAGGCATGTTGGGCAACGGCGGCACACTTTTGGTTGCCACCGGAAAACACACCGGCCGCTCTCCCAAAGACAAGTTCATCGTCCGTGAGCCGGCGGTTGAAGACTCGATTTGGTGGGAAAATAACGCGCCAATGGCACCCGACGCTTTCGTTCGACTGAAAGCCGACATGCTGGCACATTTGCAAGGCGCCGAGGTTTTCGTGCAGGACCTGTATGCTGGCGCGGACCCGAATTTCCGGACGAATGTGCGTGTTGTCACCACTTTGGCTTGGCACAGCCTGTTTATCCG
>JANMOK010000206.1:0-3547 GCA_031369165.1 Paracoccaceae bacterium | reverse complement strand
GGCGAGGTGGCAAAGCCGATAACGCCACCGGCGTTGGGTTCGGCCCCCCCCGGCATGCGGGCGGTGAAATACATCAGCCAACCGGCACCCGACGGGTCTTTCATCACCCAAGGGTCGCGGCAGGCGCGGTCGTGCCAATGGCCGGGCGTGTATTCTTCGTAGCGGTTGTCGATGTCCAAACACAGGCCACCGTGCACCCGTTCCCAGTTATGCAAATCACTGCCGACGGCATGACCGATGCGTTGTTTCAGGCCGCCTTCAGCCCGACACGAGCCGGTGTAAAACAAGTGCCACAAGCCATCAGCACCACGCAGAACCGAACCGGTCCAAGTGGTATAATCGTCCCAAGCGGGAGATTTTGCCGGGGCGAACATCGTGCCTTTATGTTCCCAGTGCACCAAATCAGTCCCCACCGCATGCCCCTGCGACACG
This sequence comes from Paracoccaceae bacterium, assembly GCA_031369165.1. GTDB lineage: Bacteria > Pseudomonadota > Alphaproteobacteria > Rhodobacterales > Rhodobacteraceae > JANMOK01. Next base: position 3,115 of record JANMOK010000206.1, on the reverse strand, counting down.
TTGAAATGCCGCAAGTCGGGGTCGATCAGCGCCTTGTCGGCCTGCAGGAAAAAGCAATGCCATTGGCTGCCGTCGTGCACATACCAGCTATCCCAAATCCATTTTTTTTCGAGCGCGAGAACCACGATATTTCCTTCGAGTTTTATGTCAGCCTTTGACGCCGGTTGAAGCAATCGAGGCGATGAAGGCGCGTTGCAGCACCAGATAGAACGCCAGCACCGGAATGGTGATCAGGCTGAGGTAGGCCATCACCTCACCCCAAACGACGTTGAGCTGGAAGAAGTATTGCAGTCCCACCATGACCGGCCGGTATTGTTCGGCCTGGGTCACCATCAAGGGCCAGAGGTATTGGTTATACATAGCCAGGAATTTGAGGATGGCGGCAGTGGCCAAGACCGGCCCCGACAGCGGCATCACCACCCGGCGATAGACCTGGAACCAGCTGGCCCCCTCCACCCGTGCCGCCTCGATCAGCTCGCGCGGCAGGTCTTTGAAGTATTGCACGAACAGGAAAATCGTCAGTCCATCGGCAATGAACGGCACGATTTGCACCTGATAAGAATTGAGCCAGCCAATCGTGATGCCCGACGATGACGGCCAGGGCAGCGCATTGACGATCATCAACATCGGAATGGCGATGGTTTCAAACGGCACGATCAAGGTGGCAATGATCACCGCCAAGATCAAATTGCGGCCGCGCCAGTTCATGTAGACAAACGAGAACGCGCCAAACGAACAGATCGCCAGCGACAGCGCCACCGTCACGCTGGTGACCATGATCGAATTGAAAAGGAACAGCGCCACCGGGGCGCGGTCAAAAGCCGCGAAATAATTGTCGAGCGAAATGTCACCCACCGGCAGGAACGCGCGCAGTGAGCCTGTATCTGTCAACAATTGCTGGGTCGGCTTCAGCGATGACATCACCATGAAGACCAGCGGGAAGCAAAAGATCAGCGCCACCAATGTCAGCGGCACATAGCGCCAGAAATTGTTCCTGCTCATCAGTTTTTCTCCCGCGTCAAGTATCGCTGGATCAGCGAGATCGACAGCACGATCACGAACAGCAACACCGAAATCGCCGAACCGGTAGCGATGTCTTTTTTGCCGTAGCCGCGATCTACCGCCTGGAACACCACTGTCTGTGTCGAGTCAATCGGCCCGCCTTGGGTCATCACGTCAATCTGGGCAAACAGGGAAAAGGCCTGCATGGTGATGACAATTAGCACCAGCACCGCCGTGTTGCGCAGGCCGGGCCAGGTTATATAGCGGAACACCTGAGATTTTGAAGCACCCTCGATTTCGGCGGCCTCATATAGCGTCGGTGAAATTGTTTGCAGCCCGGATAGCCAGATTACCATATGAAATCCAACCGCCTGCCAAATAGACATGGCCATAATCGCGGGCAAAGCAGTAGACGTATTGCCCAGCCAATCGACCGGCTGGAAAGCCCCGAAACTGATCATCCCAAGCAAGCTGTTCAGCAGGCCGTTGTTGCCATCATAGATGAACCGCCACAGCAGCGAGACGACGACAATGGAAACCACCACCGGCATGAAATAGATGGTGCGGAAGAAATTTATCCCCTTCAGTTTCTGATTGATCATCAAAGCCAATACCAGCGCCAGCCCGCCCTGGATGGGGGCGACGAAGATGACAAACAGAAATGTGTTGACCAAGGCCTTCATGAACACCACGTCGCGTGCCAGCACGTAGGTGCGCTTGCCGCCGTGATCGAACGAGAACCACTCGCGCATGCCTTGCAGTTTGGGGTAATCGGGGTTGTTTCGGGTATAGCCGCGCAGGGCGGGATAGGTTGTTTCGCCCTTGTCATCGAGCACAATCGCGCCAGCCGCATCCAATTCCGGTGCCAACGTCAGCGAACCAAACCCAAGCAATGCCTTGAAATTCGCCATGCCGACATATTCGGTCGGATTGGGCGAAAACAGGCGCTGGTTGGTGAAAGACAGGCCAAAGGCCAGAATGAACGGCAGGATGATGAAGGTGAACATCAGCAAAAATGCAGGTGCCGCCATAGCCCAGCCCGCTTGGTTGGATTGCAGCAGTGTGGAACGGTTTGCGGCCATGATTGCACCTGTGAAGTTGAAGAAACGGGCCCGTCAGGGAGCCGACGGGCCCGTCATTAGCGTTAGTTGCCGTAACCGCCGTTTTTCTCGATATCGGCGTTGATCTCGTCGGTCGCTGCATCCAAAGTCGCTGCAACGTCCGCACCATCGGCGATATCCGACAGGGCTTTTTCAAAGATTTTCGCCATCACCGGATAGCCCGCTGTCACCGGACGCAACGTGGCTTGCGCTGCACTCAGTGCATAGAATGCCTCCATCGGACCACCCGGTTTGTAGTTGATCGATGCCGCAGCCGAAGCCGTTGTCGGCGGGATCAGGCCGATACCGTCGGAAAACGCCGTCAGGTATTTGTCTTGCAAGGCAAAGGCGATGAAAGCGTTTGCGCCGTCTTTATGCTCGGAATTGGCCGAAACACCGAACTGCCAGGAAGCAGCGCCGATTTTCGGGCCGGTGCCAAAGTCAGGCGCCGGCAGGAACAGCACGTCATCGCCGAACTTTTCAACTGCGCCCAAAGCGGCCCAGTTGCCGTTCCACGAAATCGCGTATTTGCCATCGGCAAAGCCGCTGTCGCGGTCGGCCGGGTCTTGCGAGGTGCCCGGTGCCAATTTGCGGGTGAACAGGCTTTGCCAGTAGTTGCCAAACGCCATCGCCGCATCGCCGTTCATCACGCCTTCAGCGGATTTATAGGTGGCCCGATCCACCATATCGCCGCCAAAACTTTGCATGAATGGGCCAAAAGCATAAGGATACCATTCGCCTTTCCACGCCATGCCAAGGTCGAGCGCATATTCAAACTTGCCACCCGATTGCAAAGTCACCAAAGCCGCATCGAATTCGTCTTTGGTCCAAGGCGCATCCAATGTCGGAATACGGATACCGGCTTCATCCAAGGTCGATTTGCGCGACACCATCGCCAAGGCGGCATCCCACAGGCCGATGGAATAGACCTGACCGTTCCACGACCCAATCGGGCCGGGAAGGAAACCGGCATAGGCTTCAGCCGGTACTTCCAGCGGTGCAATATAGCCCGC
>JANMOK010000171.1:0-9095 GCA_031369165.1 Paracoccaceae bacterium | reverse complement strand
GGTTGCCGGGGTTCGACCCGGTCCAGGCCAGTTTGGTCGACCATTCAGGGCTGGTCCAGAAGCAGACGATCGCCTTGGCCGCCGCTTCGTCAAGGCCGCCTTCAACATACTCGCTTTTCACGATGTGGATGTTCGAACCGCCGAACACCACCGCACGCCCTTCGGGCCCTTCCGGGATCAGGCCGTAGCGCATGTTCTCAACAACCGCATCGGCCACCTCTTTGTCAGCCCCAGTGGCCTTGCTGGCCAGGTCGACCATCCTTGCTTATTCCGACGGGTGCGCGATCATCATGGCCAGATGGCCGACGATGAACGGAGCCTGGTTCTCGGCCTGGGGATTGGTCAGGGCTGACACCGGCACCGACTGGTCACGCACATACATGTCGTAGGAGGCCTGCAACGCCGCCCTGGCACCCAGACTATTGAGACCCGAGGCCGCGTATGTCGGAGCGGCACTGTTTTCGTCAAGCGCCGAACCGCCGAACGCCCACATCTGCGGCATGAAGCGGAACGGTGTGTTGCCGGCGTTCTGCTTGGCAACCATGCCATAACCCGCGATGCCGAGATTGTCGTGGATCTGCTTGGAATAAGCGACAACGTCATCCCATATCGCCGGCGGCGATTCAGGATCAAGCCCGGCGTCCTTGAATATCTTGGCATTGTAGATGAATGCCATGGTCTCGTTGTTGGTCGGGATGCCATAGGTGGCGCCGCCATAGGTCACCGATTTCATCGCCCCGGGCCAGAAATCCTTGGTCGCATAGCCAACATCTTCGGGCTTCAGTTCCTGCAGGTAATTCTTCGCCCCCAAATTCAACCCCGCCCAGAATCTGCAGGCGGATCACCATAGGACCGGCATTGCCCAGAAGGGCGGTGCGGAACTTGTCCAGAAGGACATTGTAATCGATGTTCTGCGCGTCGGTCACAATATTCGGATGGGCCGCTTTCCACGCCGCCCAGAAATCATCGTTGATCCTGCGCTCGATGTCAGGTGAGGCGTCGTTCGGCCCGGTCCACCAGGTCGACAGCCGACCCGTGTAATCCAGCGGCGTGACCTTGGAACAGTCGCCTGCCGTATCGAACTTGGCGGTTCCGGCGATGCTTTTGACAAATTCCGGCGACCATTTCGACAGGTCAATCGCCATGTCCTGGGCGAATCCGGCCGCCGGCGCCAAAGCCAAACCGACAACCATCGCGTATTTCGCCGCCATCCTGGCGCGGCGCGCCGTTTTGGCGCAGGTTCTGAAACCTTGCGCCGCCAAGATCATCGCTCAGCATGTTCGAGGCTCGGGAAAGCACATCATCGACCGCCCGCGTCTCCAACTCCCACCGTCCGATGGAACAGCCAACGGACCGCACAAGCAGGCAGCTCCAGCGCCGCCCGGAAAGAGCGTGCCGAATGACTGAGGCAATTCATTCTGCCCCGACACTGGACCGGGTTCAAACCGATTCTCGCCCAAGCGCGCTGCGGATCACCGATATCCGGGTGGCAACCGTCGTCGGGCACGGCTATTACCCGATCCTGCGGATCGAGACCAATCAAGGGATTACCGGGCTGGGCGAAGTGCGTGACGGTGCCAGCCATGACACCGCGCTGAGATTGAAACATCTGCTGATCGGCCAGAACCCCTGCAACGTCGATTACCTGTTCAAGTCGGTCAAAAGCTTTGGTGGCGACAGCCGCGAAGCAGGCGGCGTTTCCGGCATCGAAATTGCCTTGATGGATCTGGTTGGCAAAGCCTATGGCGTGCCCTGCTACCAGCTGCTTGGCGGCAAATACCGTGATCGCGTCCGGCTTTACGGCGACGCGCCGACGCCCGCTTCCATGACGCCAGAGGGCTTCGTTCATGCCGTGTTGAAACGCAAATCGCTGGGCCTGACCTTCATCAAGTTCGACCTGTCGGCGCGGCTGTTCGAACAGACCCAAGGCGTTTTGGTCGGGTCCGCGACCAGGTATGAATATCCCCAGTATAAACAATGGTACGTTCCAGGTCGCAGCGCCGGTGCACGGCTCAGCGCGGCGGGCATTCAGCTTGCCGCCGACATCTGCAAAGCGGTGCGCGAGGCCGTCGGCCCCGAGATTTCGCTGTGCACCGACCATTTCGGCGAGGGCTTCGTCACCGCCGACGAGGCGATCCGCCTAGGTCAGGCGCTGGAGCCTTACAACCACGCCTGGCTAGAAGACCCGCTGCCATGGACGGACATTGCCGGCCACAAACGCGTGGCCGACGCTCTGCTGACACCGGTCGCGGCGGGCGAAGACCTGTATCTGTGGGAAGGCTTCCGCGAAGCGATCGAGACCTGGGCCTTTGACATCATCCATCCCGACATGCTGTCGTCGAGTGGTCTGTTGGAAACCAAGCGCATCGCCGATCATGCCGAGCGCTTCGGCATCCCGACCGCGCTGCATGCCTGCTGCTCGCCTGTCGGCTTCGTGGCCCATGTCCATCTGGGGGCATCGGTTGCCAGCCTGATCGCCGTGGAGCATCATGGCCTTGACCTGCCGTTCTTTGGGGACCTCGTCACCGGACTGGCCCCGGGATACATGGCGGATGGCTATGTGACGGTGCCCGACGCGCCCGGACTGGGCGTAGATTTGGATGAAGGCGTCATCCGCGAACACCTGCGCGACGGCACCGGATATTTCGAGGATACCAGTGCCTGGAACCGGCCGCGGGTCGGGTTTGACCGCGCTCCGCACTGAACCGATTGGGGGGAATAGATGAAAATCATTGATCTGAAATGCGCCGTCACCGGCAAGAACCCGATTGTCCGCATCGTCACCGACGCGGGGATTTCGGGCTATGGCGAGGCGGAAAGCTACAAGCCCTATCTCAAACCCTTCATCCTCCAGTTCCGCGAGGCGCTGATCGGGCAAGACCCCACCGATGTGGAACGCTGCATGCTGCGTTCCACATCGGTGGGGCGTTCAAGCCCTATGGCGCACCGATCAGCGTCATCGAACACGCGCTTTGGGACATAGCCGGGAAAGCCGCCGGAGTGGCGGTCTAAAAGCTGCTGGGCGGAAAGGTGCGCGACACGGTGCGCACCTGCAACGGCGCCCACCGCAAGAAACTCAGCGCCTGGACGCCAGAAGGCTTTGCCGAAAACTGTCGCTGGATGATGAACCTGCCCGAAGGCTTTGACATAATCAAGCAGGGCATTGGCTTTCACAGCCCGATGAAAAAGCAGCCCGGCTTCTTTTTCGGCGACGCCGTATCCAACCCGTTCCACGGTCACAACGACCAAGGCCTACTCAAGGAACCCTCGCTTGGCCTGATGATCGACTGCGTGGCGGCGATGAAGGATGTTCTGGGTGACAAGGTTGGTCTGGCCCTTGACTGCGGCCCCGGCTGGATACCGACCGATGCGTTGCGCTTTGCCCGCGCTATTGAGAAATACAATGTGATCTGGTGCGAAAACCTGCTGACCGGCGACTATTCCACCCACCAGAATGCGCAAGCGTAGCGCGACCTGACCCTGCAGACGACGACGCCGATCCACACCGGCGAACAGGTCTATCTGCGCAACAACTTCAAGGAGTTGATCGAGACGCAGGCCGTCAACGTCATCGGCCCCGATCCGGCCGATGTCGGTGGCATCGCCGAGCTGAAATGGATCGCCGAATATGCCCATCTGCATGGAATCCTGATGGCCCCGCACGGTACCGGCAACGGCGTTCTCGGCCTTGCCGCGCTGATCCAGGTCTGCGCCACCCTGCCCGCGAATTTCATCGCCTTCGAATACCCGACCGGCACCGACCCGTGGTGGCATGACATCGTCGAGGGCCTGCCGAAACAGATCGTCAAGAATCCGCTGATCGACGTGATCGACCGCCCCGGCATGGGTGTCGATCTGATCCCCGAGGCCGCCCAGCACTATCTGGCGGAAGCGGATTCCGATTTCTTCCGCTGAGCCTTCGGTTCTCGATGACTTGGTTCTCTCTGCCGCGCTGCGCGTGACCTGGCGTGATCCGTCATGAGGTCTTGTCGAAAATAGTGTTGGACGCGGCCTATTGCCTCCCGGCCGTCTTGGCGCTTTAGTTGGAAGTGAGCAACGCGGGCAGGCCACTGTTTTGTTGACCTATTGTCAAAGATAGCGGAAGCGCCGAGGTTGGGGCGAGTGGAATGACGCCAATGAAAATTCGCCCGAATCGCGCTCGTTATTCAGATTCGTAATGGATGCGAAAAGCGGCCTTGGTTATGCAGGTGTATGGCAAAATCGATGGAACTGAGTGCTAAGTTCCAAGATTTACCCTTTGAAATCAATATGATAGTAAATAAAATTGGTGGAGCCAAGGGGGATCGAACCCCTGACCTCTTGCATGCCATGCAAGCGCTCTCCCAGCTGAGCTATGGCCCCGATTTCACGCGTGTCTAGAACCGGGCCAATTCTGGTTCAAGCGATAAATTGGCCCGGCTTGCTTGGCAGAAAACCTTACTCGTCGTCACCGCCCGGAACGTCGGCGATTTCGTCAAGATCTACGTTGTCGTCTTCGTCGGTTTCCAGCAATTCGTCGTCGACCTCGGCACCCTCTTCGTCGTCGGCATCCAGAACGTCAACATCATCCTCAACCTCCGGCAACTCGATATCGTCGCGTTTGGGATCGGGTTTCACCCGTTCCGGCGTGCCGCGCAACTTGACCTGCGTCAGGCTTTCCTTGGTGAAAGTCGCAGCGCAGGACGGGCAAGTCATCGGGTCGTTGGTCAGGTCGTAAAAGCGGGTCGCGCAGGTCGGGCAAACGCGTTTTACACCCCATTCGTCTTTGGGCATTGCTATCCCTCGTCATTGATACGTGAAAAATCTGCTGCCTCCTGCCACTGCTGGTAACGAATGTCAAAGGCTTTGGTGCCACACTTGTCGCTTCCGTGTTTGCTGCACGTGCGAAATAAGCTTGATGCAGTGCAAGAAGATGATTAACTTCTAGGCAACAAGCAGAAAAATAAAGGTTATTCCCAGTGTTGTATCACGCCTATGAAATGACCCACGCCGCAGTCTCGCCCATGCGGGCCGCAGCACAGCTTGGGCGCGACATGGCCAAGTCGCCGTTTAACCCATTCTCGACCTTTTACCCGGCACGGGCATCGGCCGCCGCGTTTGAAATGTTCATTTCGGCGACGCGGCGTTATGGCAAACCTGAATTCGGCATAACATCGTGTCTGGTTGACGGCGTTTCAACGCCCGTCGTGCAGGAAACAATGCTTGCTTTGCCGTTTTGCAACCTGATCCGATTCCGTCGCGCCAGCGATGCCGCGATCCGTCGCAACGATCCAAAAGTGCTGATGATTTCGCCGATGTCGGGCCATTATGCCACCCTGCTGCGCGGCACTGTCGCGGCGATGTTGCCCGAACACGACGTCTATATCACCGATTGGCTCGACGCCCGCGAGGTGCCCGCCTCTGCGGGCGATTTCGATTTGGATGATTTCACCGATTATCTCGTGCAGTTCTGCAAGTTTCTGGCCGAGGACGGCGTGCGCACCCATGTCATGGCGGTTTGTCAGCCCGGCGTGCCGATGATGGCCGCGGCGGCGCTGCTGGCGCAAGACAGCGACCCGGCCCGACCAGCCAGCATTACGCTCATGGGCTCGCCCATTGACACCAGCAGCAACCCGAAGAAACCCAATGAATTGGCAACCAGCCGCAACCTCAGTTGGTTTGAAAACTCGGTTATCGTCAACGTGCCATGGCCCAACAAGGGTTTCATGCGCCGCGTTTACCCCGGATTTTTGCAATTGACCGGCTTCATGACCATGAACCTCGACCGGCATTTCGATGCCCATGTCGAACATTACAAAGACCTGATCAAAGGCGATGGCGACAGCGCCGATGCGCATCGCGAATTCTATGATGAATACATGTCGGTGATGGACCTGACAGCCGAATTCTATCTGCAAACCATCGAGCGGGTATTCCAGCAGCGCGGGCTGGCGACCAAAACCTACAAATACCGCGATCAATTGATCGACCTGGCAAAAATCATCGACATACCGGTGCTGACCATCGACGGCGAACGCGACGACATCACCGGTCTGGGCCAAACCCAGGCCGTGCATGATTTGCTGACCAACTTGCCCAAGACCAGCCAAAAACATTTCACCGCCAAAGGTGTTGGTCACTATGGCGTGTTCAATGGCTCAAAATGGCGCAGCATGATTCAACCGAAGATTGCCGAATTCATTCGTTCTCACAACATCAGCTGACCAGGTGGCGGATTCGATCAGCGTTGGGTCCCCCGAAATCATCGTCCAATTGCGCCGATCTGCCCGCGCCCGCCGCATGACGTTGCGGCTGTCAAATGCAACTGGAATCGCAACCCTGACGTTGCCCAAACGGGCAAACCTGACCGAAGCACGGCTTTTCGCCGAACGACAGCAGGATTGGTTGCGCAGGAATCTGGCGAAACGGCCGGCGCGAACTCGGGTGATACTGGGCCAGACAATCAGTTTTCGCGACATTTCGCTGGCGCTGGCGCAAGGCACCGGGCGCAATGTCACGCTGCAAGACAGTCTCCTGCAGATTCCCGGCAACCCCGATGTTGCCGGTCGCAAGCTGCAAGGCTGGCTCAAGGCGCAGGCGCGGATCGATCTGACCGCCGCCTCGCAATTTTATGCCGCCAAACTGGGGAAACCGTTTGCCAGCATTTCCTTGCGCGACACGCGTTCGCGCTGGGGGTCTTGTTCGGCAACCGGCGCACTGATGTATTCATGGCGGCTGATTTTAGCTCCGGCGTCGGTGCTTGATTACGTTGCCGCCCATGAAGTGGCGCATCTGAAAGTGATGAACCATTCCGCCGAATTTTGGCACGAAGTGGCAAAGCTGAAGCCGGACTACAAAAAAGATCGTGACTGGCTGCGCAAAAACGGGCCGTCGCTGCATGCCTTGGATTTCGGCTGACTTGACCGCCGTCAGCGTTTGTGATCACAATCCAAAATGCTTCGCCCCGAACCCGCACCGGACTCAAACCTGCCGGCTCATGAACGCGTCTATCGCGCCTTGCGCACCCGTATCATGCACGGCGTGCTGGAACCCGGCACCAGCCTGACCCTGCGCGGCATTGCCGCCGATTTTGCGGTGTCCATGACACCGGCGCGAGAAGCCGTTCGTCGCCTGTCGGCCGAAGGCGCGTTGCAGTTTTCAAATTCAGGACGTGTCACCACGCCCGTCTTGGCAAACGACCGCCTCGAAGAATTGGCGTCGCTGCGGGCGTTGCTGGAAACCGAACTCGCCTCGCGTGCCCTGCCGCGTGCCCATCTGGCGCTGATCGACCGCCTGCAAGGCATCAATGACACCATCGACCAGATGATCGTCAAAGGCGATGCGGCGGGCTACGTACGAGCGAATCTCGAGTTCCACCGCACCTTGTATTTGCGTGCCCAGGCACCAGCGATTCTGGCTTTGACGGAAACCGTTTGGTTGCAGCTTGGACCGACAATGCGCTGGCTATATGCCAAGGGAAACACACCTCGCGCCGGGGAAAATCATCGCAAGATACTGGCCGCGCTGCGGGCGGGCGACGAACCGGGGTTGCGGCTGGCCGTACGCGCCGATGTGGTGCAGGGGTTAAGGCTGCTGGCGTCTTAAACGTGTATCGCCCCCGTCCCGCAGGCCAGCGCCGCCTCGCGCACCGCTTCGCTGAACGTCGGATGCGCGTGGGTGGTGCGGGCTAAATCTTCGGCGGACGCGCCGAATTCCATCGCCACGCAGACCTCGTGGATCAGATCGCCAGCGGCGGGGCCGATGATGTGGGCACCAAGGATTCGGTCCGTCGAAGCATCCGCCAATATCTTCACAAAGCCTTCACCGGCGAAATGTGCCTTGGCGCGGGCGTTGCCCATGAAAGGGAATTTGCCGACTTTGTAGGGGCGGTTTGCGGCCTTCAGGCTTTCCTCGGTTTCCCCCACCGAAGCCACTTCTGGCGCGGTGTAGATAACTCCGGGAATAACCCCATAATTGACGTGCCCGGCCTGCCCGGCGATGGTTTCCGCCACGGCAATGCCCTCATCCTCGGCCTTGTGCGCCAGCATCGGTCCGGTGGTGGCGTCGCCGACCACCCAGATGCCAGGCAGATTGGTGCGCCCGCGGCCGTCGCTGACGACCTGCCCGCGGTCGTTGACGGCCACGCCCGCTTCTGCCAATCCCAGCCCCGCGGTGAAGGGCCTGCGTCCGGTAGCGACCAGCACAATTTCGGCTTCGGCTGATGCTTCGCTTTCGTCCTTGCGCAGCTTCCACGAAACCGTGGCCACGCCCTTCTTCACGCTCGCCGCCTGCACTGCCGCGCCCAGAGTGAACTTCAACCCCTGTTTGGTCAGGATGCGTTGCAAGGTCTTGCAAACCTCAAGGTCCATGCCCGGCGTGATCTGGTCGAGGTATTCCACCACCGTGACCTGTGACCCCAGCCGTGCATAGACCGAGCCCAGTTCCAGCCCGATCACCCCGGCGCCGATCACCAGCAAACGTGCCGGGATTTTCCCCGCCACCAAAGCCCCGGTTGAGGTGACAATAATCTTTTCGTCGACCGTCACGCCCTTCAACGGCGAAGGTTCGGAGCCGGTGGCGATAACGATGCTCTTGGCGGTGTGGACAGTGTCGCCGACTTGCACTTGCCCCACGCCGACGATCTTGCCCCAGCCTTGCAAATGTTCGACCTTGTTCTTCTTGAACAGAAACGCGATGCCCGCCGTGTTGCCGTCCACTACCTTTTGCTTATAAACCTGCATCGCCGTCCAATCGACTTTCGGCGCGTCGCCCATCAACCCCATCGCGGCAAAATTATGCGTGGACTCATGCAGCATTTCAGTCGCGTGCAGCAGCGCCTTGGACGGGATGCAGCCGACGTTGAGGCAGGTGCCGCCCAATGTCTCACGCCCCTCGACACAAGCGACCTTCAGCCCCAATTGGGCGCAGCGGATGGCGCAGACATAGCCGCCGGGGCCACCACCGATGATGAGTACGTCGTAGTCGGCCAATTCGCGGCTCCTTAATGTTTTACCGGGGTGCACCCAAACGACCAGTTATGCCCGAACGGGTCGCGCACCTGGCCGTAATAATCGCCCCAAAGGTGTTTTGCACCGGCATGGTTTCCGTCGCGCCAT
>JANMOK010000164.1:0-2477 GCA_031369165.1 Paracoccaceae bacterium | reverse complement strand
GGAAATGACCTTGGATCAAGCCTTGGCCGATATGCCAGAAGTTCCGCTTGCTTTGGCGCTTGGTGCCGAGGGGCCGGGGTTGCGCGAATTGACCAGCAAAACCTGCCACCGCATGGCGAAAATTCCTTTTGCCGGTGAATTTGGTTCGCTCAATGTCTCCAACGCCGCCGCCGTGGCACTTTATGCAACCCGCCGCTAATTTCGCTGCCAGAAATTTGGCGATTTTAACCGAATCGCCACAAATTATTCACGATTTGATGACAGGCTCTTCCTTGTGGAAAAAGGTATCCTACCTTTTGACCCGTAGGGTGGCTGTCTGGAACGACCCCACCCTAGCTCACTGTCCCTCGTTCCTACTTTGCGCCCGGTCAGTCCCGGGCGCTTTTTTGGCTGGAGTTGATTTTTGGGGGTTTCACGCGTGAAATTTCACGTAAGTTATTGAACTCAAAAAGTAATATATATATATTCCATTAACCCCTCGTTCATCCATTTCGCGATCCGGACGAGCATCAATTATCCGTGCAAAAATAGGCCATTTTTGCTCGTTTCGCGCGTCTCTGAAACGTTTCAGAAGCGGGTAAATCGTTGCAAAATACGCAGCTTTTTTCGCGCCTGCTTTGCTTCTTGGCGGCCCAGTTTCGCCGCCGCCTTGCCCTCAGGAGTTTCCGTATCCGTACTTCGCGTTGCGAAATACTCCACCCCTTTGGTGACACCTACCATGATGCCGACGCGGACCAGCAGTTTCACCAGCCCGTTCATGCGCCGTCCTTCCAATCAAACATCTCGTCCTGATCCTCGGCTTCCGCTTCCTCGACCGGTTCTTCCATGCTGCCCGGCAAGGGCCGGTTGTCGAGCAACCCGGCGTCGCGCAATTCCTTGATGCCCGGCAGATCCCGCGCCGATTCCAGCCCGAAATGATCCAGAAAATGCGGCGTTACCACCAAAGTCACCGGCCGCCCCGGCGTCAACCGCCGCCGCCCCAGCTTGACCCAATCCAGTTCAATCAACTGGTCCACCGTGCCGCGCGACACCGATACGCCGCGAATTTCTTCAATCTCGGCCCGCGTCACCGGCTGATGATAAGCGATGATCGCCAAAGTCTCGATAGCCGCGCGCGACAATTTCCGCGTTTCCACCGTCTCGCGGCTCAGCAAGAACCCCAGATCCGGCGCGGTGCGAAACGCCCAGGCCTCGCCCACTTTCACCACTTGCACGCCACGGCCTTGATAGCGCCCGCGCAGCAATTCCAACGCCGCCTTGGTATCGCACCCCATCGGCAAGCGGTTGCTGATCGCCGCCTCGCTCATCGGTTCGGGCACGGCAAACAAGATCGCTTCAACCATGCGTTCCTGTTCGGCCAATGGTGGCGCGTCAAACAGCGAGTCGGGCAATGCTTCGGGTTGCATCAGATGCGGCGCAACAGAATGGGGGCAAAAATATCGGTCTGCCGCATTTTCAATTGCCCCGATTTCACCAATTCCAGTGTTGCCGCGAAAGTGGATGCCAGCGCCGACCGGCGCTTGCCGGGATCAACCAGCCAACCCTCAGGCAGGAATACTTCCAAATCGTTCCAGTCCACCGCATGGCTGATCAACCCGCGCATCCGTTCCAGCGCCTGTTCCATCGTGTAAATCGCGGCACGCTGCAAATGCAGCGGCTCGAAATCTTCGCGGGTTTTTATCCGTGCATAAGCTTGCAAAAGGTCAAGCAGATTTGCGGTGTATTTCACCACGCGGCGTTTTTCCTCGGCCTCGCCTTGCCCGCGAACAAAGAAATCGCGGCCCAATTGATCCCGCGCCATCAACCGCGCTGCCGACCTGCGCATCGCCTCCAGGCGTTCCAACTGAAACGCCAGATGCGCGGCAAGTTCCTCGCCCGAAGGGCCGTCGTCGTCGGCATCAACCGGCAACAGCAGGCGCGATTTCAGGAACGCCAGCCAAGCAGCCATGACCAGATAATCCGCTGCCAATTCGATGCGCAATTGTTTGGCCGCGTCCACGAACTTCAGATATTGTTCGGCCAAGGCCAGTATCGATATTTTGCGCAGATCGACTTTCTGGTTGCGCGACAGCGTCAACAAAAGGTCCAGCGGCCCTTCATAGCCATCCACATCGACCAGCAGCGATTCGCGGCCCTCGGCCAATTCAATCTCGTTGATATCGAAAATATCGTCGGGCATCAGCGCGCCGTCACCGGAATGCACGGCACTTCGCGCGGTTGCAGCGCCGAACACATTGCCCGGCTTTCTTCCAATCCGGCAAAGCCAAACACCCGCAGCCGATAGAATATCCGCCCGCCCGATGTCGCCTCCTGGATGACGTACTTCCTGTCACCCAACAGGTCGTTGTTGGCGGCCAAGACGGCTTTCCATTGCTCTTCGGCGATTGCCTGGCTGTCGAACGCGCCAAGTTGAATCAGGCGGTCGCCCGGTTTGATGTCGGCATCGGGGGTCACGGCTGTGGCCACCGTTTCCGGCG
>JANMOK010000109.1:0-14590 GCA_031369165.1 Paracoccaceae bacterium | reverse complement strand
GCGCGAATCTGAAAGCACCCTGCGTCGATGGAACAAACCCGTGCGCGTCGGACTTATATTCGGTGATTCCGTTCCCGCTGACCGGGCCGCCGCCGACAGAACTCTGGTCAGCAAATTCGCCGCGCGACTGGCAAATCTGACCGGTTTGAACATGCGCATGTCTTCCGAGCGCGATGCGAATTTTCTGGTACTGTTCTTGAACCAGTCCGAACAGCGCGATTTCGCCAGTGCCCTTTCGCGCCGGTACCCGTTTATCGAACCTGCCGTTATTGACGCCTTCCGAAATTCGTCGCCGGAAATATTCTGCGTCGCCTATGCCTTCGCGCATCCGTCGGACCCGGCCACCTATGCCGCCGCAATTGTTCTGGTCAAAGCCGAGCATGGCACGCGCATGCGTGAAAGTTGCATTCACGAAGAAATGACCCAAGCCATGGGTTTGGCAAACGATTCCAAAAACGCCCGACCTTCGATCTTCAACGATGACGAAGAATTCGCGTTGCTGACACGGCACGACGAAATCCTGCTGCGCATGCTCTACGACCCGCGCCTGGAACCCGGCATGACCCGCGCCGAAGCCTTGCCTTTTTTGCCGACGATTGCCGCGGCCTCGGCGGGATCGAGTTGAATTCAAAGGAGACCCAAATGGGAATTTTCGACTTTCTGACCGGCGAATACATCGATGTCATTCACTGGACCGATGACACCCGCGACACCCTGGTCTGGCGCTTTGAGCGCGAGGATCACGAAATCAAATACGGGGCCAAGCTGACCGTGCGCGAAGGGCAGGCTGCGGTGTTCATCCATGAAGGGCAGTTGGCAGACGTGTTCACGCCGGGCCTTTATGTCCTTGAAACCAACAACATGCCGATCTTGACCACGTTGCAAAATTGGAGTCACGGGTTCGAAAGCCCGTTCAAATCGGAAATCTATTTCGTCAACACAACCCGCTTCCAAGACCTGAAATGGGGCACCAAGAACCCCATAATGCTGCGCGACCCCGAATTCGGCCCAATCCGCCTGCGCGCCTTTGGCACCTATACGATGCGGGTCAAGGACGCGGGCAAGTTCATGACCGAAATTGTCGGCACCGACGGCGAATTTACTACAGATGAAGTCAGCTTCCAAATCCGCAATATCATCGCCTCGCGTTTCGCCAGCGCCATAGCGCGCAGCAACATTCCCGTGCTCGACATGGCCGCCAATACCGAAGAATTGGGCAAGCTGCTGGCGGAAAGGATCACGCCTGAAGTGGCCGAATTCGGCCTCGAAATCCCGTCATTCTACATCGAAAACATCTCGTTGCCGGAAGAAGTCGAAAAGGCACTCGACAAGCGGTCTTCCATGGGCATCGCCGGCGACCTGCGCAAATTCACCGAATATTCCGCCGCCGAAGCCATGACCGAGGCCGCCCGCAACCCAGGTGGTGCCGGCATGGGCATGGGCATGGGCATGGGGATGGCAATGGGGTCACGCAGCGGTCCTTGGGGCAGTGATCCCGCCGCGCCGCCTGCCGATACGCCAGCGTGGCATGTGTCGGTCGCGGGTGAATCGAAAGGCCCGTTTGACACCGACACGCTGAAAGCTATGGCCGCCAAGGGCCAACTGACAAAAGCAAGCTGGATATGGTCCCCCGGCAGCGACGGCTGGAAACGCGCCGGTGAGGTTTCCGGCCTCTCCGCCATATTCGGGGCCTCGCCGCCGCCACCACCCGCCGACTAGAGGCGATGGCAATGGACGGCGTCATAGCAGTAGCCGAACACCGGTTCCCCTGCGAGACCTGCGGCTCGGACCTGCGCTTTGGTCCGGGCACCGAAACCTTGGTCTGCGACCATTGCGGCGCAACCAAGGTCATCGAAAACACCCGCTGGATTGGAGAAGCGATCAAGGAACTCGATTTTCGCAACGCGGTTGAGAACCAACTGCCCGAATCCGAGACGGTGGAAATTCAGGTCACCTCCTGCCCCAATTGCGGGGCAATGATCGAATTTGACAAAGACAATATCGCCACCGAATGCCCCTTCTGTGACACGCCCGTGGTTAGCGACACCGGCAAGCATCGCCAGATAAAGCCGCGCGGGTTATTGCCCTTTGCTCTGAAAGAAACCGAAGCACGCGAACACTTGCTCCGCTGGCTGGGCAACCTGTGGTTTGCGCCGGGCGGTGTGCAAAACTATGCCCGCGCCGGTCGCGCGATGAGCGGCATTTACGTGCCCTATTGGACCTATGAAGCCGATACCAAATCGGAATATCGCGGCAAACGCGGCACCATCTACTACGAGTCCCACACCGTGACGGTCACCATCAACGGCAGGCGCGAACAACGTCAACAGCAGGTGCAGAAAATCCGCTGGCACGCTGTTGCCGGTCGGGTTGCCCGCTTTTTTGACGATGTGCTGATCCTTGGCTCCAAAGCCTTGCCCAAACACTACACCGACGGGCTTGCGCCGTGGGACTTGTCGGCGATGGAGCCATACCGTGCCGAATACATCGCCGGATTTCGCGCCGAAAATTACACGGTGACACTGGAAGAAGGCTATGACGAAGCCCGCCAGATCATGAATGCCATGATCGTGCGCGATGTGAAATTCGACATCGGCGGCGACCGGCAAGAAATCGACGATTTGCAAACCCAGGTCGCGGCGATCACCTTCAAGCATATTCTGCTGCCCGTCTGGCTGGCCGCCTACAAATATCGCGGCCGCACCTTCCGCTTTGTCGTTAACGGCCGCACCGGCAACGTGCAGGGCGAGCGGCCCTATTCGGTGTGGAAAATAACGTTTGCGGTGATAATCGGTGCTATTGCTGCGGCTTGTGTGGGGTACTTTATCGCTCAGAAGCAGCAATAACCCTGTGCGCACAGGGACAAAATCTACACACGGGACACTCATTACACGCCCCTGCGCGCCCCTTCCTTTAACCCTTTAATTGGGGCGCGATCATGGCCCGCAACGGGCATTTCAATGATCCTTTCAAGATCAATTAGAGGCAGAAGCCGGTTCGAATGCTTCGATTAATTCGGGGCTGTCGAACTTTGCCCCGTTAACCTTGCGCGAAACCCGCCGGAAATTCAGCGCATCCTCCGGCGCCGGTCGCATCAAGACCGAAGCGCCGTGCCCGGCTTCGCCCAGCCACAAGGGAAAGTCATCTCTGGCAACGATCACCGGCATGCGGTGATGCAGCACCGACATCGCCTTGTTGGCCGCGCAAGTCACCACCGCGACGGTCTGATGCACCTTCCCGTCCGGCCCGGTCCAGTCCTGAAAAACCCCGCCAAACGCCATCTGCCCGCCGCTGCTGGGTTGCATGAACCACGGATCACGGCCCTTGTCGGGCGCAATCGTCCATTCATAAAACCCGCTTGCGGGTATCAAGCACCGGCGTTCCCGACAGGCCACCCGAAACGCCGGTTTATCGGCGATCCCTTCGGACCTCGCATTGATGATCAACGGTCCGTCATTGGGCGTTTTATAACAATGCGGCAAAAACCCCCAGCGCATCCATTCCAGCGTCCGCTGGCCATCCTTCGTTACCGCCACCGGGATCATCTGCGTCGGACAGACGTTCCACCGCGGCTCCTGCACCGGCAAAGCCGCAGCCGAAGCGTCAAAAAACAGGACCATGTCCTGCGGCAAAGTCATCGCAATCCGTCCGCACATGGGGGAAGCTGTAGTGGTAAGTTGAGAACCACTCAATCAAAGAACTACTATTGTCGCTTTCACCGGTCTTGCCGCTGTGAAATAACCGAAGGAATCTCACAATTCCGGTCCATCCCCATGAACCCGCTTCGCGGCATCGCCCTGAAAATCGCCTCGGTCTTTGTCTTCGTTGGCATGGCAACCTGCGTCAAGGCGATGGCGGGCACGTTTCCCGGCGGCGAGCTGGTGTTTTTCCGTTCGTTCTTTGCCATGCCGGTAATCCTGGTCTGGCTGTTGTGGAAACGGCAACTGGCCGACGGCTTGAAAGCCCGCGACCCTGTCGCCCATCTTTGGCGCGGTTTGCTGGGCACGTCGGGCATGGCCTTGGGCTTTACCGCCCTGGGCCTGCTGCCCCTGCCCGAAGCCACGGCTATCGGCTATGCGGCACCGCTTTTGACCGTCATATTCGCCGCCATGTTCCTTGGCGAGCAAGTGCGCATGTTTCGCATGGGCGCGGTTCTGGTCGGGCTGGTCGGCGTTACCATCGTGCTGTCGCCACGACTGTCGCTTGACACGCTCGAGGCCGTTTCAGACCGCGAAACGCTGGGCGCTGTCTGCTCTTTGATGGGGGCGGTCTTTGCCGCGCTTTCCACCGTCTTTGTCCGCAAATTGATTCAAAGCGAATCGATTCCGGCCATTGTTTTCTATTTTTCGCTGACATCGACCCTGCTGTCGCTGCTGACTTTACCCTTGGGCTGGGTCTGGCCAACGCCGACGCAAGCGGCAATTTTGGTGGCAGCGGGTCTGCTGGGCGGCCTTGGGCAGGCGTTGCTGACATCAAGCTATCGCTTTGCCGAAACCGGGGTCATTGCCCCGTTTGAATATGTGTCGATGCTGCTGGCTTTGGTGATCGGTTATTTCGTTTTTTCAGAAATACCAACGATGACAATGCTTTACGGTGCGATCTTAGTCATTGCGGCGGGCATGTTCATCATCTGGCGCGAGCGGCAACTGGGCATCGAACGCGCCAAGGCCCGCACGGCGATGACGCCGCAGGGTTGACCAAAAAGCCACAGTCGCCGATGCATGCACCATGTTGATCTACAAAATACTTCGTGCCCAAGAATGGGCGGAATTTAACGCTAGGTTCATTCTCCATGGCGTACCTGTTGATATTTCTGATGGTTTCATTCATTTTTCTACGGCGGCGCAGCTGGGAGAAACGGCGCGTCGGCATTTCGGGGGCGAAACGGAACTGATGGTAGTGTGTGTAAAGGCCAACCGGCTGGGGTCCGGGCTGGTCTGGGAAGTGTCTCGCGGAAACGCGTTGTTCCCTCATCTCTATGCCCCGCTTCACATGTCCGATGTTCTTTGGGCGCGTCCAATTTTTGACGGACCCGATGGCCATGTCATGCCGGAGGGCGTGGCATGATTAACGCCTTTGAACGCATGGCCATGCCGCTCCTGTCGCGGATGGAACCAGAGCGTGCCCATACGCTGGCGATGCACGGCCTGAAACTTGGCCTCGCGCCAACTCCCGGCCCGCTGACTTCGGGCCGGCTGCAAACCAACTTGGCAGGAATTGTGCTGCCCAATCCCATCGGGCTGGCCGCTGGATTTGACAAAAACGCCGAAGCGGTTGCGCCCTTGCTGCGCTCCGGTTTTGGCTTCATCGAAGTCGGTGCCGTAACGCCGGTCAAACAGGAAGGTAATGCCAAGCCGCGCTTGTTCCGCCTGCCCGAAGACAAGGCCGCGATCAACCGCTTTGGCTTTAATTCGCTGGGCATGTTGCCCGTGGCCCTGCGGCTGTCGCGACGCCCGTCTTTTGGCACCGTCGGCGTCAATCTTGGTGCCAACAAGGATTCGCCCGATCGTATCGCTGATTTCGTTCGCGTGCTCGGTTCCGTCGGCCCGTTCTGCGACTTCGCCACTATCAACATTTCGTCGCCCAACACCGAGAAATTGCGCGATTTGCAAAGCCCGAAAATCCTTGAACAACTGCTCAACCGCGTGCTGGAGATGCGCGATACGCTGGAAAATCGTATCCCAATCTTCCTGAAAATCTCACCCGATCTGCGCGACGAAGAGCTGGAGGACATTGCCGAAGTCTCGATGAGTTCGGGAGTATCCGGCATCGTCTGCACCAACACGACAACGCAGCGCGGCAAACTTCTCAGCGCCAACAAAGATCAGCGCGGCGGCTTGTCTGGAGAGCCACTGTTTGACATTTCCACCCGCGTCCTCGCCAAAATGTATCGCATGACCGAGGGCGAAATTCCCCTGATCGGCGTCGGCGGCGTCAGCAATGCAGAACAAGCCTACGCCAAGATCAAAGCCGGTGCCTCGGCGATCCAGCTTTACACAGCCATGGTTTACAAGG
The DNA here is from genome assembly GCA_031369165.1 of Paracoccaceae bacterium. GTDB lineage: Bacteria > Pseudomonadota > Alphaproteobacteria > Rhodobacterales > Rhodobacteraceae > JANMOK01. The sequence goes on along the minus strand of JANMOK010000109.1, from coordinate 8,575 downwards.
GCACCGGCCTTGCCAATCGCATCGCCTCTGGCCTGCATCACATGCTGACGGTTGATGGGCACGACTCCGTGGCCGATGCCGTGGGAACCGGCGTGCGGGAATGGATTTGACGCTATGCCTTTTCTGCCTCGGCGCATCACATTCGGCTGATTTGGACGCGTAAAGTCGCGTCTGATATTGAAATTATTAACGAAACGGCGTCACTATAATGCCGGGTGGGACCGCTGCAATTGCAAGGCGCATGTGAATCATGTCGGGCCACTTGATCCTTTTGAACCTAATTGGCGGCATCGCGTTACTGCTTTGGGGCACGCAGATGGTGCAAACCGGCATCTTGCGCGGTTATGGCGGCGAAATGCGTTCGGCCATCGCCCGTATCTCCGGTCGGCCGGTGCTTTCGGTGGCCACCGGCACGTTCGCCTCGATGATCCTGCAAAGCGCCACGGCAACCGCACTGTTGTTATGCACCTTCGCCAGCCGCGGCCTTATCGCCTTGCCCGAGGGACTGGCGCTGATGTTGGGGGCCGATCTTGGCACCACGCTGGTCGTTCAGGCGCTGTCATTTAACCTCAAATTCCTCATCCCCATATTGCTTTTGGCCGGCGTCATCACGGCACGCTTTGGCGACGGACGCCCCAAGCAAGTGGCCCGCATGTTGGTTGGTTTCGCCCTTATACTCGTCGCCTTGGGCATGATTGTTGCCGCGTCCGATCCGTTGCGCGACAGTCTGCGAATTGCCCAAATCTTGCTTTGGCTCAGCAGTGACGCCATCCTCGCCGTCATCACCGGCGCATTGTTGACATGGCTGATGCATTCCAGTGTCGCTTTTGTGCTGTTTGTCATTTCGCTGACCACGGCGGGAATTATCGCTTTGCCATTCGCCTTGTTGTTGGTTTTGGGGGCAAATCTTGGTGCTGGAATGATACCGCTTGGTCTTACATTGCACAGCCCACTGGCTGCCCGGCGAGTGCTGTGGGGCAATCTGATATTCCGGGCTTCAGGAATGCTCGCCGCCCTGGCCCTTATCACGCCAATCACCACTTGGATTGGCACGCTCGGCGGCGACTCAGCGCGTCAGGTCGCGCATTTCCACACCTTGTTCAATGCGGCCTTAGTGCTGATCTTTTTGCCATTAACCGGGATTGTGGCGCGAAAACTTGAAACCCTGATGCCCGATCACGACAATGCCAAAAACCACCATCGGCTTGACCTGCTCGACCCAACTTTGCACGACCGTCCTGCACTGGCGCTGAATGCCGCAACGCGAGCACTTATGCAGCTATCGGATAAAGTCGAGTTGATGCTGCGCGAAGCGATTCTGACATTCCTCGACCGCGACGAGAAACGAATTCAATACGTCGCCAGTCTGGAAGAGGAGGTCGACGTCGAGCAGGAAGAAATCAAACTCTACCTCGCCCGCCAAATGCAGCACGGACTGGATGCCAAACAAAGCGCCCAAGTGCTGGAACTGGTGCTGTTCACCACCAACCTCGAACATATCGGCGATATTATCGACAAGGGACTGTTGCGATTGGCCAGCAAACGCCAGCGGCAAGACCTGCATTTTTCCGAGGCTGGTTGGGCGGATATTCAAGCCTTCCACCATGTGGTTTCCGAGCAGATGCAACTGGCCATGACAGTTTTTGTGTCACGCGATGTCGATCAGGCCCGCGATCTGGTTACCCGCAAAGACTGGCTGCGCGGCGAGGAACTGAAGGCCACCGAGCGCCATTTCGACCGCTTGCGCGAAGGCAAACGCGAAACCATCGAAACCAGTGCCTTGCATTTGGACGTATTGCGCGACCTCAAACGCATCAACGCCCATCTGACCACGGTCGCCTATCCGGTGCTTGAACCGGCAGGGGTGCTGCGCGGATCACGGCTGAAGGCGGTGCCCTCGCCCGACAAAGCCAGCAAAGGTCGCGCTTACAAAGCCGGTTGAGCCGCCGCCTCCAGCTTTGGATAATGCACCCACAACGTCGCAGCGCGGGCGACGTAGCTGACCATAAGCGCCGCCCAGATGCCGTGGTTGCCCCACAGCGCGCTCAAGCCCCACAGTGCGACGGCAAATATCGCCATCGACAAGATCGCCGCATTTCGCATCTCACGGGTGCGGGTGGCACCAATAAAAATGCCATCCAACATCCAGCATGCCAGTCCGATGATCGGGGCCAGAACCACCCAGGGCAAATACGTCATCGCTGCTTCGCGAACCGCAATGGCAGGTGTAATGAATCGGATCACCAACGGGCCGAGAACCGCGAAGAGCACCGCGACCAGTACCACAAATACCCCGCCCCAAATACTCGTCAGCACCGCACTCCGCCGCAAAACCGCCCGCGATTTCGCCCCCAAGGCCTGCCCCACCAAGGATTCCGCCGCAAATGCGAAGCCGTCCAAGGCAAAGGCAATGACCGCCAGAAACTGCAACAAAATCTGGTTGGCCGCCAGCGTAACATCGCCAAACGCAGCACCAAAAAAAGTCAGCGCCGCAAAGGAAAACGTCAACAGAATCGTGCGGATCATGATATCGCTATTGACCCGCGCCATCTGGCGCAACTTGTCAGACCGCAATATCCGGCCCCAAGCGCGCCATTGCCCGGCCAAAAGCGCCGCCCGGCACAGCCAAAGGCCCAGCGCCAGCCCGCTCCATTCCGCCACCACCGTCGCGATTCCAACCCCGGCCACGCCCCAGCCAAGGCCCAAAACCATCACGATGCCCAAGGCCAAATTGACCAGATTGATGAACACCTGCAGCAACAAAACCGCCCGTGTCCGCTCCATCGCAATCATCCAGCCGGTCAAGGCAAAACCGGCAATTGCTGCCGGTGCACCCCAAATTCTGATGCGCAGATAGGTTCGCGCCAAGTCCTCAACCGCAGCGGACGCCGGTGAAAGTACGAACCCGCCACGCAAAAACGGTCCTTGCAACGCAACAAATGCCAACCCGACAACCAATGCGATCAACAACCCGCGCACCAATATCGCCGATGTCTCGCCTGGGTCCCGCGCACCCCGCGCCTGCGCCACCAGCCCCGAAGTGCCCATCCGCAAAAACCCGAACACCCAATAGCTCGACCCTAAAATCACCCCGCCAATCGCCACCGCACCAATCGCATCGGCGCGGCCCAGCTGGCCAATCACTGCCGTATCGGCCAGCGCCAGCAAGGGCACCGTTACATTGGCCAGCAATATCGGCAGCGCTATCGCCAACACCCGCCGATGGGTGATCTCGGCTTCATTCATCCAGCGGCGGCATCAGAAAATGACCGGTGGCTTGTGCAAACAGCCGCGCCCGGTTGTCTTGCCAAGCCTCGACATGCACCGAGGCATAGCGACGCCCCGACCGGTTGATCCGTGCCCGGGCATAAGCATCGCGCGGCAGGCCTGAACGTAAGTAATCGACGGTGAAATCAATGGTCTTTGGCAACGGTGGCAGATCGACCATATCCGCAGGCTCACTGCCCTCCATCTGCTCCCAAGCCTGGCTCCAGGTCAGTTCCATGATCGCGGAAATTTCCAAAAACGCCCCGACTGCCCCGCCATGCAGCGCAGGCAACAAGGGGTTGCCGATCAGCTTTTGGCTGAAATGCAAATGCGCGGTCAGTTCGTCACCACGGCGGTCAAAGGTCACGCCCAGATGTCTGATATAGGGAATGGCGGCTGCGAGTCTTTCCAACGCCGCGTCGCGTCGGCCGCGCACAAGTTCCACCGGTTCGGGGCTTTTCCGATCCATCACCGCTGCTCCTGTCCGGCGGCTGCCTCAACTGTAAACGCGCCGGCGGCAGTCGCGACAGGACCATCGCCGCCTTCGTCCCATGCTTCCGCCCGAATGAACGCAACCGAACGCGTTACGCGATAGCATTCCGACTTTGCCCGTATCGCCCGATCCGGCAAAGCCGCGCGCATATAATCGATGCGCAGATCCAACGTCGCGGTGCCGCTCGGCCCATCGGGGTGCAGCATCACCGAAGCCCCGGCGCAAGTGTCCAGCAGCGCCGTCACCACGCCACCATGCATCACACCCGTCACAGGGTCGCCGATAAATCTGGCATCATAAGCAATGCGCATCTCAGCGGTGCCCTCTCCAATGGACACCAACTCGATGCCCAAATCGGCTGAATGCGGCAAGGCCGCGACAAATTGTCGAGCCATATTTTCTTTCCAACCACCGCCGCTGTCGTCTATCGCCATGATATCGCTCTACCAATATGTGTAAGCCACTGTTTTCAAACATCAATTCCGATCTCGACTGGACCGTTTCAGCGAATTTCCCGCTTTTTATGGAACAACGATCCAGTTGACCCTTACGTAAACCCGTGGCTTGTTCGCTGCAACATGTTACCTTACGTGGACGTCAATTGAAACGCACTCGAAACATAGAAGCCATGACACCTGATCTCAAAACCATCGGCGAAATGTGCGCCGCATTTGATGTGACCCCGCGCACCTTGCGGTTTTACGAAGCCAAGGAATTGTTGTTCCCAATTCGGGAAGGCCAAAAACGCCTGTTCACCAAACGCGACCGTGCCCGCCTGAAACTGATCTTGCAAGGCAAGCGCTTTGGTTTCAGCCTTGAAGACATACGGCAGTTGCTTAACCTATATGATATAGGCGACCAACAGGTCACGCAAATTGCCCGTACCGTCGAAATCGCCCAGCAGCGTTTGCAGGCGATGGAAGACCAGAAAGCCGAACTCGAGACCGCAATAAACGAGCTTCGCGAACAACTGGCAATGGGCGTCGCGTATTTGGCCGATAAGGGCGTTACCCGCGCCGCCTGATAAATGATGGAGTCAACATGCCCTCCTACGCCGCGCCGATCAAAGACCTGACCTATATCCTGCACGACGTGCTGGGCATCTCTGCCAGCGATATTCCCGGCTACGCCGACCTTGACCGCGACTTTACCGGCGCGATTTTGGCGGAAGCCGGGAAAATCGCTTCGCAGGTCCTAGCCCCGCTGAACGTTGTTGGCGACCGTGAAGGCTGCGTGCTTGAAAACGGCGTGGTGCGCACCCCGACCGGGTTCAGGGCCGGGTTTGATGCGCTGCGCCAAGGCGGCTGGACCGGTCTCGATTTCGACCCCGAATTCGGCGGCCAAGGCATGCCCTATGTACTGCACACGGCGGTTGGCGAAATGCTGACCAGTGCCAATATGGCGCTGCAAATGTATCCGGGCCTGACGCATGGCGCGGCATCAGCGATCAACGTGCACGGCTCGACCGAGCAGAAGGCGATGTATCTGCCCAAAATGGTCGACTGCAGCTGGACCGGCACGATGAACCTGACCGAGCCGCATTGCGGCACCGATCTGGCCCTGCTGCGCAGCAAAGACGAAACACAAACCCACGGTTCCTACAAAATCACCGGTCAGAAAATCTTCATCTCTGCTGGTGAACACGACATGGCCGACAACATCATCCACCTTGTCCTCGCCAAAATCCCCGGCGGGCCGGAAGGGGTGAAGGGTATTTCGCTGTTCATCGTGCCGAAGTTTCTGGTCAACCCAGACGGTTCGCTCGGCACCCGTAACGCCCTGTCTTGCGGCAAGATCGAAGAGAAAATGGGCATCCACGGTAATTCGACTTGCGTGATGAATTATGACGGTGCAACTGGCTGGTTGTTGGGCGACGCCCACAAAGGCCTGCGCGCCATGTTCACCATGATGAACGAAGCGCGTCTGGCGGTTGGTCTGCAAGGGCTGGGTCAGGCTTCGGTCGCCTACCAGAATGCCGTCACTTATGCCAAAGACCGCCTGCAAGGCCGCGATGTGGTGGCCGAGCAAAACCCGAACGGACCTGCCGACCCGCTGATCGTGCACCCCGACATCCGCCGATCGTTGATGGATCAAAAGAGTTTCATCGAAGGCGCCCGCGCCTTTGCCTTGTGGTCCGCGTCGCTGATCGACCAGCATCTGCGCCAGGGCGACAAAGCCGCCGACGGCATGATTTCGCTGCTGATCCCCGTCCTCAAAGGTTTCTTCACCGACAAGGGCTTCGAGATGACGATTGCTGCCCAGCAAATCTATGGCGGCCACGGCTATATCGAGGAAACTGGCATGTCGCAATTCGCCCGCGACGCCCGCATCGCCATGATCTACGAAGGGGCGAACGGCGTGCAGGCGCTGGATCTGGTTGGCCGCAAACTTGGCAGCGACGGCGGCAAGCACGTGATGGCATTCTTTGAAATGGTCAAAGCTTTCATCAAGGAAAATGAAGCCGACGCCACCCTGAAAGCCGGCTTCCTTGACCCTCTGAAAGCCGCCTCTAAGGACCTGCAGGCCGCGGCGATGTTCTTCGTGAACAATGGTCTGAAAGACCCGCACGCGGCACTGGCCGGTTCCACCGATTTCCTGCATCTGTTTGGCCATACATGCCTTGGCCTGTTTTGGGCGAAAATGGCAAAAGCTTCATTGGCGGCGCTTGCCAAGGACGCGGATGACCCAACTTTCCACCAAACCAAGCTGGCAACCGGGCGTTATTACATGCAAAGATGCCTGCCAGAAACGGCGCTGCGGCTTGCCCGCATCAACACCGGTGCCGCGCCGGTTATGACGCTGATGGCGGACCAGTTTTAATCCGCCGAAACACAGAAAGCCTCGACGTAATGTCCGAATACCAGCTCCATTGTTTCGCCCAGTCCGGCAATGCCTATAAGGCGGCCCTGATGCTCAACCTGATTGACGCCGAATGGGAACCGATCTGGGTCGATTTTTTCAATGGCGGCAGCAAAACCCCGGAATATCTGGCAATCAACGAAATGGGTGAGGTGCCCGCGCTGATTGACGGAACCAACACCGTCACCCAATCGGGGGTGATCCTCGATTATCTCTCCTCCAAACACGGCAAATTTGGTGCCACCTCGGCGGATCACCGGCGCGAAATCATGCGCTGGATCTTGTGGGACAATCACAAGCTGACCGCCAACATTTCGACTGTCCGCGCCATGATGAACTTCCTCGCCCCCGAAAAGCGCAAACAAGACGTGATCGACTTCCTGCTCGGCCGCGCCAAAACCGCGATGAAAGTGCTGAATAACCGGCTGGCAAACCAGCGCTGGATCGTCGGCGATACGATGACAACCGCCGACCTGTCTTGCGTTGGCTATCTGTTCTTTGACGGCGAATTCGGCATTGACCTCGCCGACTACCCCAAAGTCGCCCTATGGCGCGACGCAATTGCCGCCCTGCCCGGCTGGAAACATCCCTATGATCTGATGCCCGGTCATCCGCTGGCAGAAAGGAAGTCCGCATGACCAACGCCTTCATCTATGACGCCATTCGCAGCCCTAGGGGCAAAGGCCGCGCCGATGGCTCCCTGCACGAAGTCACCGCCGTGCGCCTGTCCGCCGAAATTCTCAACACGCTGAAATCGCGCAACAATCTTGATACTGACCTCATTGAAGACGTGATCTGGGGCAATGTCACCCAAGTGGGCGAACAGGGCGGCTGCCTCGCCCGTTCCGCCGTGCTCTATTCCAATTTCTCCGAACGCGCCCCGGGCCTGTCGATCAACCGCTTTTGCGCTTCGGGGTTGGAAGCGGTGAACCTTGCCGCCAACCAAGTCAAAGCTGGTGCTGGCCAAGCCTATGTCGCGGGCGGGGTCGAGATGATGGGCCGCGTGCCGATGGGGTCGGACGGGGCGGCGATTGCGGTGGACCCTTACCTTGCGATGAAAACCTATTTCGTGCCGCAAGGCATTTCCGCCGACATCATCGCCACCGAATACGGCTTTTCCCGCGACGATGTGGACGCCTACGCCGTCGAAAGCCAGAAACGCGCCGCCACCGCTTGGGCCGAAGGCCGGTTTGCCCGCTCGGTGGTGACAATTAACGACCAAAACGGCCTGCCAATCCTCACCCGCGACGAATACATGCGGCCTTCAACCGATATGCAAAGCCTCGGCGCATTGAACCCCGCCTTCCAGATGATGGGCGAGGTGATGCCGGGCTTTGATGCCGTGGCCAAACTCAAATATCCGCATCTGGAAAAAATCAACCACGTCCACCACGCCGGCAATTCCAGCGGCATCGTCGATGGTGCCGCCGCCCTGTTAATCGGCGACGCAGCCTTTGGCAAGGCCAACGGCCTGAAACCCCGCGCCCGCATCCGCGCCACCGCCAAGATCGGCACCGACCCGACCATCATGCTGACCGGACCGGTACCAGTGACCGAAAAAATCCTGCGCCGCGCGGGACTCTATCGCAGGCGTATCTTGAGTGGCAGAAAATCCAGTCCGACAATCCGCAGATCTTCGCGCTCGGCGTGAAGGAGATCTGGGAGACTCTCAAGCCGCTCGATGCTGTAATACACACGCTCGGGTGGCCGCTGCCGAAGGACGCGTTTGGCGGGAGTTTCATGTACCCGCTGAGCAGAAACCTCATCGCTCTTGGCCTCGTCGTTGGCCTCGATTACAAGCGGACGTCGGACGACGTGCACGAGATGCTGCAGCGCATGAAGTTGCATCCTCTCTTCAGGGAGATTCTCGAGAGCGGAGAGATGGTAGAGTGGGGCGCCAAGACGATTCCCGAAGGCGGTTACTACGCTCTCCCGAAGCGGCGCCACGGCGATGGA
>JANMOK010000182.1:0-6219 GCA_031369165.1 Paracoccaceae bacterium | reverse complement strand
CCCGCGCTTGCGGGTCACAGGCCACCACCTTGGCCCCGGCCCCGACAAGGCCGGGAATGATGGTCAGCGACGGCGCATCGCGCATGTCGTTGGTGTCGGGTTTGAAGGTGACGCCCAGAACCGCAATCCTCAGCCCGGCGACCGAGCCACCGCAGGCGGCGATGATCTTGGTGATCATCGATTGCTTGATCTTTTCATTCGAGCGGATCACCGTTTCGACAATCTGCAGCGGCACGAAATATTCCTGACCGATGCGGGCAAAGGCGCGGGTATCCTTGGGAAAGCACGAGCCGCCATAGCCCGGCCCGGCCATCAGGAATTTCGGGCCGATGCGGTTATCCAGCCCGATGCCGCGCGACACGGTGGTGACATCGGCCCCCACCTTTTCGCACAGATTGGCCACTTCGTTGATGAAGGTGATCTTGGTGGCGAGAAAGGCATTGGCGGCGTATTTGATCATCTCGGCGGATTCCAGATCGGTGTAGATGATCGGAAATCCCTTGTCGGCGACCGGCTTATACAGCGCCTCCATCACTTGGCGGGCGCGATTGGTCTCGCAGCCCAGAACCACCCGGTCGGGCTGCAGGAAATCGTGGATGCCGTTGCCTTCGCGCAGGAATTCCGGGTTGGAGACCACATCGAATTCGGCCGCCGGGTTGGCGGCGCGCATCTCGGCCTTGATGCGGGCATTGGTGCCGACCGGCACGGTCGATTTGGTGACGACCACGGCGTAACCGGTCAAAGCCAGCGCGATCTCGCGGGCGGCGGCAAAGACAAAGCTGAGATCGGCGTGGTCATCGTCTTTGCGCGGCGGGGTGCCGACGGCGATGAAGACGGCATCAACGCCTTTGACCGAGGCGGCCAGATCGGTGGAAAAGGTCAGATGGCCGGCTTTGGCGTTTTTGCTGGCCAATTCTTCCAGCCCCGGCTCGAATATCGGCACTTTGCCGGCTTTGAGCATCTCGATTTTTTCCGGTATCTTGTCGACGCAGACCACCTCGTGGCCGAATTCGGCGAAACATACCCCAGACACCAGCCCGACATAGCCGGTCCCGATCATCGCTACCCGCATGAAATCAATCCCTGAAACCGCAATACACCCCGGCTTTTAGCGGAAACTGGCGGGTTTCACAGCGGCAAAAGCATTCAAAAGCAAAGGGCGCAGCTTTTGGCCGCGCCCTCGCATCATCACCCTGTCATCGCCGCGCAGGCATTTGTCATCCCCGCGCAGGCGGGGATCAGGCCAGCAGCGCCAGCTCGGCCGGGGTCAGCGCCTCGTTCCAGATTGCGACATCGCTGATCGTGCCATCGAACGCATAGGTGACCTTGTCGGTCGAGGCGGAGCTGGACGCGCCCGAGCCGCCGACCATCAGGGTCTGCTGGTTGTCTTCCCAGTTCATCACGAACTGTTCGCTGTCGACCAGCTTGCCGTTGAGCCAGAGCTCGACCGAGTCGTTGTCGAAGGTTGCCATCACATCGTAGGCGACATTGGCCTTGATGCCGTCATAGGTCAGGCGCACGCTGCTGTCACCGTCCTGGAACCAGCCGCGCAGCTGGCCGTTGACGATCGAAACGGCAAAGTGGTTGCCGCCTTCGATAAAGCCGGTCGCATCCTTGGAAATCAGCGTGTGCTGGCCGGCCACCGTGTCGGCGTCAAAGGTGAGCGCGATCGTGCCCTGATTGGTTTCAAAGGCGGCTTTATGGGCGACTTTCAGCACCGATGCGGCGGTGCCGTTGAATTCGCTGTCACCGCTGCGCGCGTAGATCAGATCGGTGACATCGGGAGACGGCGGCGGTGGCGGCGGCGGTGGCGGCGGCAGCGCAGTAGCGCCCCCGCCGGTGCTGTCCCCCGTTGAGCTGTTGCCGCTGAGCAGATCGGCAATCCGGTCATAGGCGCCATAGGTCGTGGCGGTCGAGCCGGTCTTGGGGGTGAATTCGGCCAGGCTGACGCCGTCGCCGCGGGTGAGATTGGGGAACAGGCTGCCCAGATAATAGGCGCCGCCCGGATTGGTGGACTGCACATGAACATTGCTGCCGCTCATCTCGCCGTTGCGGTAGCTGTAGATATTGTGGTCGATGGTGGCGCCAGCGGGCGCGGTGATGGCGATTGACCCGTCGCCGGAGCTGATCAATGTGTTGTAGCGTACCGTGACCCCCGAGGAGGTTTCCGCGACAAAGATCGCGTTCAGCATCCCGGTATAGATCAGGTTGTTTTCGATCAGGATGTTGGAATGGCCGCCATCGCCGGCGACAAAAATCCCCTGCACGTCGGTGACGTTCTGCGCCAGGAACACGTTGCCGCGAATGGTGACATTGCTGGAGGCCGAGCCCTGGAACTGCATGAAATCCTCATGCGCCGTGGGGTTCGCATAGGTATGGCCACCGCCGGTATTGTTCTCGACCAGCACGTTATCGACGCCGGAGAATTTGAAATAGTCCGAACCCATGCGGTCGACGAAATTGTCGGTCAGGGCCAGATGGTCCGAGCCGAACATGACGATGCCGTTCAGCACGTCGTGGACATCATTGTTGGCGATGGTGACATAGGAGGAATTGTCGGCCTTGATGCCGAAATAGCCGGCGATCGGATAGACGTTGTCAACCAGGCCGTTGACCTCGGAATTGACCACCATCACATGGTCGCTGCTGACAATGCCCAGCAGCGTATCAGAGGCATTGCCGTTCGAGGGCGAATCCACATGCACGCCGTCAAGCTTGAGGTAACTGGAATTGCTGATGGTGATCTTGTCAAACGTCGCCCCCAAGGGGGTGGCGGACTTGATGGTCACGTAATCGGTGAAATTCTTGTCGATCGACACGCTGCCATACTCGCCATTGGCAAGCAGAATGACGTCGCCCGCCTTGGCCGCCGAAAGCGCGGCGCTAAGCTGGCTGGCGTTGGATACATTGATTGTCGTCATATTCTTGGGCTCTTCTCTTCACAAACGGGACCTGTTCCTGCCTGTCAGACAAGCAGGAGGGTCCGGGACCGGTGGGGGGAACGGCTTCCCTGGGAAAAGACACGCGAACGCGTCTTCGTTACGAATGTTGGGACTTGTGCACTGGATACTCAGGCAGCGTCAGGATTCACTAAAAACCCTACGAAATCGTAAAGGCCTGCTCGTGACGGGGGGTTCCTTAGGGGCGATGATCATGCGAATGATCCTCATTGTATTGTTATGCCCCCGCCGTGAAATTGTCCTAACATGTGGGCAAAAGTGTGGCAACTTGGGCAAAAGAACTCGGCGGAAACTCGCGTAGTAGCGTTAATTTTCCGGCAATTTTTCATTGTTTTTCAGAAACATGCGGGTTTCCCCGGCGGCAGGTTCGGCCGCCCGGACATTGTGGCACTGGCGAAGTTCCGCCGAGGAGCCTGCGCCATCCTGGCCGCTGCGGCGGGTTCGGGCTGCTCTGGTCTGGCCCGGACCGGCAAAAGCGGCGGATCATCGGGCAAAACCGCTTTGGCCGGCGGGGGATTGCGCCCGGCCCCCCCGAATCACCCCGGGCTCAGCTGCCTTCGATCTTGCGATAGGGACTGACCTCGTGCCCGGCCAGGCCGAGCAGAAATCCCCAGATGCCCGCCGCCTTCATCGCCGCCATGAACAGGTGGCGCCTGGCGCCAACCGGGTCGAAGGCCAGGCGCCCCAGCCCATAGGCCAGCCGCCCCAGGGTTCGCGGCAGCATGGCCGCCATGGCTTTGGACGCCTGCCAGCGGCCCCGCGCATCGCCCAGGTGATAACGCTCCATGAACACGGCATTGTTGGTCATGCGCACATGGCGGTCCCAGTTCCAGCGCAGGGTCATGCGCGCGGCGGGAAACTCCTCGCTCACAATGGCCTCGTCGATCCAGACGATCTTGCCGCCGGCCCGGGTGAAGCGGCGAAACAGGTCGTTGTCCGAGCCGCCGGTCAGGCGAAACCGGCCGTCAAAGCGCAGCCCCAGCCCGTCAGCGCGAAACAGCCGCGCCGCCGCCATGGTGTTGGCGGTATAGGCGGTGCGCCGCGCCGTGCCCGTTGGCAGCCGCGTTTCGCCCAGATCGCGCGGAAACCACGCCGGGGTTTCGGGCGGACAGATGCGAATGCGCGGGCCGCTGAACACCTCGGCATCAAACCGCGCCGGGGCGGAAACCAGCACCGCCAGCCAGTCTGGCGCGACAAATTCGTCGTCGTCGATAAAGATCAGCCAGTCAAAGCCGCGCTTTAACGCCGCCTCGATGCCGCGGTTGCGGGCAAAGGGAATGCCGGGTTCGGGTTCCAGCACATAGGTGATGTCAAGGCGGCCGGAAAACCCGGTGACCACCGCTTGCGAATCCGGCCGGTCGCTGTTTTCCACCACCACCACACAGCAGTCCACCGCTGCCGCCGCAATCGCCGGACCCAGCGACGCCAGGCATTGCGCCAGCATCCTGGGGCGGTTCTTGGTGCACAGCGAAATGCAGATTCTCATGCGCAATCCCTAAAAATTCCGCTCTGCTATAGCGGGGCTGATGCGGCGTTACATCACACTTGGCCCAAGTTTTTTTTGCAAGCCGCTGGAAACAGTCCCGAAAAAATGCAATAAGGCGGCGTGTTGCGTATTTTAACGAGTCTGTGGGGGACGCGTAATGGTTGGTTTTGTAGAAAAGACTTTGACCCGTGCCGATGGCGGCGACATCGGTTACATCACCCATATGGAAATCGGCCCCGACGGGCTTTTATACGCCTCCTCGGTGATTGGCACGATCTATGCTTTCAGCGTGGAAACCACGCCTGCAGGCGAATATGTCGCCACACTGGTGCATCAGATCGACTCGCTCTTGTCGATCCAGAACCACAACGACGACGGCTCCGAGGTCAATGCCTTTGGCCGCACCGTCATGGGGTTTGACGTGGTGGGAACCGCCGACAATCCGGTGATTTTCGTCACCTCCAACGATCCGCGCATCGACACCATCGCCGATGCCAATTCCGGCACCCTGCATATGATCAGCCTGGATAATACCGGCACCTGGAACACGGTCGATCTGGTGCGCGGCCTGCCAAGATCGCAGCACGACCACCAGCTCAACGGGGTTGAGTATGCTGTCGATGATGTCACCGGCCTGCCCTATCTCCTGGTCAATGCCGGGGGCATGAGCAACGCCGGGGCCACCTCGGCGCCTTTGAACTATATGGCGGAAACCGCCTATTCCGGCGCGGTCCTCAAGGTCGATCTGGGGGCCATCCTGGGCATGACCCTGAAGACCGACGTTTACGGCGTCGATTATTATTACAACCTGCCAACGCTGGACGATCCAACCCGCGCCGGCGTCACCGAGGGCGTCGATGCCTCGATCGAAATCTATGGCTCCAACGGCGGCTTGAACCAGGCCAAGCTGGTTGTCGGCGGCCCGGTGCAGATCTATGCGCCGGGCATCCGCAACGCGGTGGAAACCATCGAGACCGAAGACGGCAATTTCCTGACCTTTGATAACGGCGGCAACCCCAGCTGGGGCCGCGAGCCGATCATCGTCGGTGGCAATGCCACCAACCTGCCGACGCTGGCGGGCAGCATCACCACCAACCAGGACCAGCTGCATCTGGTGGTTGAGGGCGTCTATATGGGCCACCCCAACCCGACGCGGGCCTCGGGGTCGGATGCCGGGCTCTATCAGCAAAACGCCAGCGGCATTCCCTTGCCGCAATATCCCACCGATTATGCCTCGGTTGTGCCCGAAAGCATGCAGGACCCGGCGCAGGGGTTTTTCCTCGCCGAGGGAACCGCCGACGGGGCGCTGGCCTTGTCGAGCAAATCGACCAATGGCCTGACCGAATACACCTTTGCCGGGGCCTTTGGCGGCGAAGCGGCCGGCGATATTTTCGCCGTGCGCTACGCCACCAACAGCATCATCCGCATCAAGCTTTCCGACACCAACAACGACGGCATCCCCGATACCGGCGTCCAGCTCGACGAATGGGCGCTTGGCATCGCCAGCCCGCTTGACGTGCATGCGCCGACCGCGGGCCAGATATTGTTCGGCACCCTGCTGGTTTCCGGCCTGACCGAGACCGGCTCGATCCGCATTCTGGTGCCCGACGACGGCTCCGCCACCAATCCGATTGATCCCGAAGACCGCGATACCGACGGGATCAACGACCGCTCGGATGCTTTTGCCATGGATGCCGAAAATGGCATGGGCACCACTTTGGCGGCGGGCCAGACGCTGCATTGGGAATTTGAATCGACCACGCCGCAATCGGC
>JANMOK010000053.1:0-5301 GCA_031369165.1 Paracoccaceae bacterium | reverse complement strand
AGCGCGTGATCACGTCTTTGAGGATTTTGTTGAGCGCATGGCCGATATGCAGATGGCCGTTGGCATAGGGCGGGCCGTCGTGGAGGACGAAACTTTCGCGGCCCGTCTTTTCGCGCAACCGGTCATAGACGCCGATCTTCGCCCAACGCTCCAGCCACGCCGGTTCGCGTTGCGGCAGGCCGGCGCGCATCGGGAAATCGGTCTGCGGCAGCAGGATCGTGTCTTTATAGTCGGGCGTATCGGCGCACATGGTGGGCGTTCCTGCGGGAAATGGTCGGGCAAGTCTTTAGGGGAAGGGCAAGCAAGGGTCCAGTCACCGAATAAATTCAACTGGCAGAAATCTTGACGCCCAATTAGCTAGCAACCATGACCAAACCCCTTTCCATCGCCATCGCCGGATGCGGCATCGCGGGCCTTAGCGCCGCGATTCTGCTGAACCGACAGGGCCATCGCGTGACGGTCTTTGACCAATTCGCGCGGCCTTTGCCGGTGGGTTCAGGGCTGGTGATCCAACCCGTCGGGCAAGCCGTGTTGGCGGAACTTGGGGTGCTCGAAGCTGCACTGGCCCAAGGCGCCCAAATCACCCGCATGGTCGGCTATGTTTCGGGAGGCAATGGTACGGCGTTGGATGCGCGATACGATGCGGGTGGCAAAGGTCGGTTCGGGTTGGCGCTGCATCGGTCGGTTTTGTTTGGGCTATTGCTGGAAAGGGCCATCGCTGAAGGCATCAAAATCACCCAATCCGCACGCGTTTTAGGGGCAAAAACGGGCCTGATTCAGCTTGAATCGGGCACGTCGCAAGGACCTTTTGACCTGATCATCGACGCCGCTGGAGCTCAATCGCCGTTATCGCCGCAACCCGGCAGACTGCTACCCTATGGCGCGATTTGGGCCAGCGTCGATTGGCCGGAGGGCATTTCAGAACATGCGAATGAATTGCGCCAGACTTATCAGGCCGCAAGGCACATGCTGGGCGTGTTGCCGATTGGCATGATGAATGGCAGTCAAAATCGCAAAGCAGCGATATTCTGGAGTTTACGGCAGGACAGCTACGCCGACTGGCTGGCAACGCCGCTTGAGGAATGGAAAGCCCAAGCCACAGCCCTGTGGCCCGATTTCGCGCCCTTCCTGACCTCGATCACCGATCATGCGCAAATGACCATGGCCCGCTATCGCCACGGCGCGTTGCGCACGCCCATCGACGGTAATTTGGTGCATATCGGCGATGCTTGGCATGTTGCGTCACCGCAATTGGGCCAAGGAGCCAATATGGCGCTTCTGGACGCCCTTGCGCTGTCTGCCGCCCTTCGACACCACAATGACCTCAACACCGCCCTAACGGCCTTCCACGGGCTTCGGAAGCGGCACCTTGCCATGTATCAGTTCGCCAGTCGATTGCTGACCCCGCTGTATCAATCTGACAGCCGCATCCTGCCGCTTCTGCGCGACCATATCTTAACGCCCGTATCAAAACTGAAACCCGCCCGCATCCTCGTCGGCAAACTGGTCTGTGGCGACCTTATTGCGCCCGTGGCTGCTCGCGGTCTTCCATCGCCACGAACCAGCGATTGACCCAAGCGAGGCCGGCCAGAAGTAGGCCGAGGACAAGGAACGAGGCGACGCGGATAAGCCCGCTCAACCCGCCCATGTCGATGAAAAACACCTTGGCAATCGCCAGCCCGACAACGCCCAGCGCCAGTTTGCGGATCAACGGCGAGCGTTTCTGATAGGCCAGCGCCAGCAACCCTGCCGCAAGCACCAACATGGCGACGGTATAGGTGTAAAGTTCGGGCTGCGATGTTCCCGGCACGCTTAGATCATCGCCACGCCAGAACCGGCGGATTTCAAAAATGACATAAGACGCCACTAAAACCCCGGCAACCAAGGCGCTACCCAGTCGAATCCATTTGTGCAAATGCGGCATATTGAACGCAACAAAGGCCAAAGGAATGGCGGGCAAGACATAGCCGATAAACAGCGAATCCAACAGATAGGGCCCAAAGGCACTGTCGCCAAAACCAAAGATCGGGTTGCCCAAAGTCAGACTGATCGCAACGATCAGTAATCCGCCCCCGCCAAACAACCCAGCCAAAACCCACCGCGCCATCCGCACCCATCCCGCGCTTGCTTTCAACCGATACAATTGGTTGGCGCAGGAAATCAGCCAGATGACCGCAAACAATCCAACAAATGCATGCACCGAGTTGTTGTATGGCGCTCCGAGATAATCGATGAACCGCGCCAACATCAGCGAGGCATAAATCCCACCAAAACTCCAGATCGCGCTTTCCAGTACCACCACGGCACCATCACGCGACCGTCCGTCCAACAACCGCAACGCCACGTAAAACAGCGCAATCGCGCCCAGGAACGACAGCGAGACTTCCCACAAAGGCGCGTCGAACCCCCAGAATAATCCCGGATCGATGGTCAGGCGATACGCCGTAACCACACCGCCCAGCTGGATGAAATACCCCATGACCCGCAGGTTCCAGCGCTTGTCCATCCAAGCCGCTGCCACCACCATCACACCCAAGGCGACGGTCAGCGAGCCTTTGGTCAGCACCATGAACAGCGCGAAGGAAATCATCGACAAGGCCGACAAGGCGAACAGGGCAAAGCGGTGCCGATCCGCGCCATCCCGGTTGGCGCTGCGTTCTGCTAACAAAGTCATGATTGCGGCAACGACGATCAGGTAAATCGCCCAAGTCCAGCCGCCGAGAACATCTTTCGGGGCCCAGAACACCTCCAGCACTATCGCGGCAACCGGCGCAATCAACGCCGCGGCACCGGCCCAGATCAGTGGGTAATCCGTGCGCTGGAATGATCGCCATGCGGCGGCTAATGTCAGGACCGAACCCAATGCCAATAGCACCATCACCGATTGCGGCACGGCGGTTTCGGGTTGGCGAATACCGATTGCTGCCGAATTCCACCCGCTGATGACCGGCCCGTAAAACGCGGTCTCCATCACAATCCCTGCGAGGAAGGCCGCAACCGGCAATACTGCGAAATCTTCGGTCGCGCGGGACGCACGCATCCAGAAAATTGCCATCGCCGCCAGCAGCATTTGCGCGGCAACTGACAGCCAATAGGTGCCAATCGCCTCGGAATGGATCAAGACCGATGCCAAGACCGCACCGGCAAATCCCAGCGCGGCCAAGCGGACCGGAAAGCTTGGCCAAGTCAATTCACTCGGCTTGCCGGAAAACTTCCAAGCCGCTTCCGACATCATGCTGCCTTGCAAATTCGGCACGAAATTCCGCTCTGGCACAACAATTGCGGCCACAGCCACAATCATCGCAAAGGCCATGAAATGTATCTCTGACCCAATGCCCAGCCACGTCACCAGCGCGGCAAGGAAGGTCAGGATCATGCCAAAAGCCGAAAGCCAGCCCCATCGGCGCAAAGTGTCAACCAACAGGCCGACAACGGCGATTGCGGCGAAATAATAGTTGAGGAAATAGGCGCTATCGCTGGACCCGCCAATCAGAAACGGCGCCAGAACTGAGCCGAGAATTCCAATAGCCGCCAACAGCGGCCCATAAAACCAGCCGACGGCTATGGCGATAATACCGACCAACGCAAGGCCGACAAAGGCGGTGTTTGGGCCAATCAGGCCATAAAGCGAATGCGCCGAAAACACCCCGCCAAACAGCGACACCAGCCCGCCAGCGGCCAAAACCGAGGGGATATAGGCAAAGAATTCATCCGCGCCATCGCCGCCCTTACGGCGCACATATTCGCCGCCTCCGATCAGCGCCGCGCCCAAAGCCAGTGCTGCCAATACCCGCAAACGCGGCGATAAAAGCCCGTTTTCGATGCCATATTGAACAAGGAATATACCCGCAAACGCCAGCGATACGGCAGCAACCACATAGACCCAATGGCCAGTGATCCATTCCAACAGCCGTTTGCCAAAGTCGTTTGTGAAGATGATTTGTGCTGGGATTGGCTCGGCAACGGGGGCGGACACTACGGCATCAGCCACACCAGCCGCCGCCGGTCGAACCTCCCAAGGCAGCGGTTTGCGGGTTGGTTCAACGGGCGTTTCAACCGCGACAGGTTCTGTTTCGGTGACCTTGCGTTTCGACGCCGGTTTTGCCCGCGAACCCAAACGTTCCAGCGCCTCACGCAGGTTTTGCGTCGTGCCTTCCAGCTTGCCCACTCGCGCATTCAATTCGCGGATATGCCCCTTACGTGCATGGTCACGGAACAGCAGCCAGATAGCGGCAATTGTGGTCAACCAACCCAGCGCCCAATAAAAACTGTAAAACATCGAAATTGCCCGCCGTTGTTGCCATCAACAACCAGCCTAGTTCAGATCACGCCGTCTGTGAATCCATCATTTCGCGCTGGAAAACAGCCCGGTCAGCGCCCTGCCGGTCAGGCCCGAAACCCCCGGCCTTTTCAAAGCGTGAAACGGCATGGGCCGACAAACCTCCATCGCCGCAATTCCCACCCGCGCCGTCAATGCGCCGTTGATGACACCCTCACCGAACCGGCGCGAGATTTTGGCCAACACGCCACCCCCGGCAATCGACCCCAGCTTGTCGTCACCCACCGCTACCGCCCCGGTTGCCACCAAATGCGTCGCCACCGCCCGAAGCAGCCGCCACGAGCCGAAAAACCCGGCGCGTCCGCCGTAAATATCCGCCACTGCCCGCACCATCCGCACATTGGCGACCAAGGCGACTGCGACATCGGCCAATGCCAGCGGCACCAAGGCCGTCGCCGCCGCCACTTGCCGACTTGCCGCCGCTATTCGCGTTTTCACCCGTTCATCCAGTGGCCCCAGCAGCAAGGTTTCGGCAAGCGCAAGCAACGCATCGCCGTCCAGAACATCACCCTTCGCCTGTGCCAAGGTCTGCAAGCCCCATCGCGTTTCCTCACGACTGGAATACAGGCTTTCCAAGCGCGAAACCAATGCCAAGGCTGCCGGGCTACCGCCGTCGGTACGCGCGGCCACCGTTTGAATCTGTAGCGAGTCGATTTTGCGCAACCGGGCAAAAGCCCGAAACTCGCGCAAGACCAGCAGCAGAATTCCCATTGCAACCACGGCCAGCAAAACCAGTGTGATCTGCGACAAGATCGTGTTGCGGGCGATCAATTCAACCGCATAATTCCAAGCGGCTGCCGAAGTGACAATGCCAATCAACCCGACCAAAGCGCCCCAAAACAGTCGCCCAAACCACGATCCGGAACCGATTATCAGCTCGCTGGCCACTAAAATTTCAGCCGCATCTGGCGTGGATTCGGAGCCGTCGGGCACGGGCAATGCCTCGACGGGTGACAACCACT
>JANMOK010000048.1:0-11697 GCA_031369165.1 Paracoccaceae bacterium | reverse complement strand
CTGGGATCCGGCGATTGTGAATGTCAACGGCGGCGCCATCGCCATCGGCCACCCGATTGGCGCTTCAGGTGCACGCGTGCTGAATACGCTGCTGTTTGAAATGCAGCGTCGTGGCGCAAAAAAAGGCCTCGCCACCCTGTGCATCGGCGGCGGCATGGGCATCGCCCTTTGCGTTGAACGTTGAATTGGGGAATAAAATGACACGTATCGCACTCGTCACCGGCGGCACTCGCGGCATCGGCGCGGCAATATCCGTGGCGCTGAAAGCCGCCGGATGCACCGTCGCCGCCAACTACGCCGGCAACGACGACGCCGCCAAGGCTTTCACCGAGCAAACCGGCATCAAGACCTACAAATGGTCGGTCGCCGAATACGAGGCCTGCGCCGCCGGGATCAAACAGGTCGAAGCCGACCTCGGCCCCATCGACATCCTTGTCAACAACGCCGGCATCACCCGCGACGGCATGTTCCACAAAATGACGCCCCTGCAATGGAAAGAGGTCATCGACACCAACCTTTCCGGCCTGTTCAACATGACCCACCCGCTCTGGACTGGCATGCGCGACCGCAAGTTCGGTCGGGTCATCAACATTTCGTCCATTAACGGCCAGAAAGGCCAGGCCGGCCAGGTCAACTACTCCGCCGCCAAATCCGGCGACCTCGGCTTTACCAAAGCCCTCGCCCAGGAAGGTGCCCGCGCCGGCATCACCGTCAACGCCATCTGCCCGGGCTATATCGGCACCGAAATGGTCCGCGCCGTCGACGAGAAAGTCCTCAACGAACGCATCCTGCCGCAAATCCCGGTCGGCCGCCTTGGCGAGCCCGAAGAAATCGCTCGCATTGCGGTATTCCTTGCTTCCGACGACGCCGGTTTCATCACTGGCTCCACCATCTCGGCCAATGGCGGGCAACTACTTGTATAGAAACCCATGAAAATCGGCATCCTCGAAACCGGCGAAGTCAACGAGGTCCTGATCGGCAGACACGGCGACTATTCCGCCATGTTCGCCGCCTTGCTGAAAGCCAGCGATGAAAAGCTGGAATTCGCCACCGTTTCCGTGGTGCGCGGTGAAATGCCAAACAATCCGCATCAGGCCGACGGCTGGATCATCACCGGCTCGCGCCACGGCGTCTATGATGATTTGCCGTGGATATTGCCGCTGAAAGCATTTCTGCGCGAGTGCTACGCCCAACAAGTCCCCGTCGTCGGTGTCTGTTTCGGCCACCAGATTCTTGCGGAAGCGCTTGGTGGCAAAGTCGAGAAATCCGCCAAAGGCTGGGGTGTCGGCGTGCACAAATACCACGTCGTCAACCGACCGAAATGGATGCAGCATGGTGCCGATGATTTCGCTATCCGCGCCCTGCATCAAGATCAGATCGTGCAATTGCCGCCGCAGGCCACGGTTCTTGCCAGCTCCGATTTCTGCGAATTTGCCGCCCTTGCCTATGGTGACCCCGAAAACCCGCAGGCCATCTCGATCCAGCCGCATCCCGAATTCACCGCCGAATATGTCGGCGGCGTGGTCGCGTTGCGGCGCGGCACCAGTATCCCTGATGCCACGGCGGATCGCGCAATCGACTCGCTGACCCAGCCGGTTGACAACGCGCTGTGGGCCAATTGGATTGTCGATTTCCTCAAGGCCGCGTCCAAGAGCATGGCCGCTTGAGCTCCCAAAGCATTTCAAGAAAAAGCGGGAACCGGTTTTGCGACTCGGAAATGCTGAAAAGTTAATCAACAAGGCCACCCTGGTCGGCTTTGGCGCGATCCTGCTGTGGTCGCTGCTGGCGACCCTTACCGTTGCAACCCGGCCCGTGCCCCCGTTCCAGCTTAACGCGCTGTGTTTTTCTATTGGCACCCTGGCGGGTCTGGTCTGGATGAAAGCCACCGGCCAGCGCCTGACAATCCTCAAGAACCAGCCGCCATCACTTTGGCTGACCGGCATCCTCGGGCTGTTTGGCTATCACGCCTTCTATTTCACCGCCCTGCGCCTCGCGCCCGCCGCCGAAGCCAGCCTTATTGCCTATCTCTGGCCGCTGCTGATCGTGCTGTTGTCCGGTCTCTTGCCCGGTGAATCGCTTCGCCGCGGGCATGTCATCGGCGCAGTCTTGGCCTTCGTCGGAGCCGCTCTAATTGTGGCGAGCGGTATTGGTTTTACCAAGGCTGCCTGGGCCGGTTACGCCGCCGCACTGATCTGCGCCTTCACATGGAGCGGCTATTCAATCCTGCTGCGGCGTTATCCGCAGGCCCCGACCGCCAGTGTGGTGGTGTTCTGCGCCGGCGGCGCCGCGTTGTCTTTATTGACCCATCTGCTTTTTGAATCACCGGCCTGGCCCGCATCGAACCTCGGCTGGCTGGCGATCCTGCTGCTCGGCGCTGGCCCGGTCGGTGCGGCGTTTTACCTTTGGGATATTGGCGTGAAGCGCGGCAACATTCAGATGCTGGCCACGGCGTCCTACGCCGCCCCGGTGCTTTCGACGCTGTTATTGGTCGCCGCCACCGACAGCACCGCGACCGTCGGTCTGCTCCTGGCCGCCTTGCTCGTCACCACGGGCGCGGTAATTGCCTCCCGCGCCTGAAAAAGCCAGCGGACGCCGGTTCCCTCAATAGCAGCCCGGTTTCAATCCGCCCCGGGATTTTGGTCGTCCTTGAACATGGGCAACAGTTTCAAGGTCAGGAATGTGAATAGCGCGATCATGATGGCCACATCGAAACTGCCCAGCCCCACGGCAATGCCGATCGCACCGGTGGCCCAGATGCTGGCCGCCGTCGCCGTGCCGCGCACCGAGGTGCCATGCTTGAGTATGGCACCGCCGCCGATAAATCCGATTCCGGTAATGAGGCCCTCGATAACTTTGGCCGTGCCGTCGGGCGAATCGATCAAAAGCGTTTCGGTCGCCTGTATGAATCCGCAGGTTGCCAATGCGACCAGCGGAAAGGTGCGCAGCCCGGCGCTGCGGGCTTCCTTCTCGCGATCCCATCCGATGGGCAGCGCCAGCGCATAAGCGGCGGCGAGCGCGATGAAATGCGGAAGGAATTGTAACGTGTCCATACGGCCGGTCTCTCTCTCACCCCCGGGTCCGAACCGCCCGGCGGAAATCGCAGGCAAATTTCTCGCCGCAAACTGGCCCCACATGACCCAAGCGGCACCCCTGTCTTTGACAGAACACCAGAAATCCCAGTTGGTTCCCTTTACGGTGGGTGTCGTCGGCTGCGCAAAGCCGCGAGGCACTAACAAGCGCGGGAACGTTAGCGTGGCGGTCGGGGAGACACCCATAAACGCCGCCGCGCCCTGACTGCGCCACACTGCACCAGAAAGCATGTCCGGGACACGCCGCAATCATATGTTTGGCGCATCTCCGCGCCGCCACTTTCGCCCTGCGGCCGACACTTGCCAAAAGCCCGGCGCGGCCCGCAAACCGGTCCGCATTATTTTCGCAACTCCGACCGCCCCCTGTCATCGCGCCATCCGAGCATCAGAACTCGTTATTGGTGTTCCTTGAGAATTATTTCATTTAGCGCATCAACGCCCCACGGCTTTCTCCCTCCGGGCAACCCTCAATGAACGCCCCCAGTGCACCCGAAACCGCACGACGGGGTTTCCCCGGCCCCAACAGCGCCATTTGATCGCGCCACCCGAACGCCAGAACGCATGCACCGCGACAGCGCGGTAACCGTCCTGTTTCGGTAATAACGCCGCCACCACCTTTACCCCTCGGGTGACCCTCGGGAAACGCCGATGCAGTCCAAACCGGATGGCAAATATTTCGCCCTGACCGCCGCCTTTTGATCGCGCCATCCGAGCCCCAGAACGCATGTACCGCGACTTCCAGCGATTATCCTGTTGGCCGTAACGACGCCGCCACCACCTTCCCCCCTGCGGGCGACCCTCGGCAAACGCCGATGCAGCACCCCCCGAAACCCGACGGCAAACTCTTCGCCAGGCTGATCACTGCCTTTTGATCGCCCCACCCGAACGCCAGAATGCAAGTTTCACGGTACCCGGCATCAATTCCGATTTGCGCACCAACGCCGCCATCTTCACCGCTGCGAGCGACCCTTGGCAAGCGCCGCCGCGCTCACTCAGACCGGACGGCTGAATCATCGCAGCCCTGCTGCCGACTTTTGACCTCCTGAACGCCAGAACGCATGGTCCACGGCACCCAGCAGCCATTCGCTTTGTCACAGCAGCGCCGCTGCCGCATTCGCCCCTCGGGCGACCCTTGGCAAACGCCGCCCGCGCCCGCCAAACCGGACGGCAGTATTTTCCGCGGACCGGCCACCCATTTTTATCGCGCCGCCCGAGCACCAGATCTCATTATTGGCGCTCCCTGGCAATTTATCCACATAGCTCGTAAATGCACCGCCGCCTTCGCACCGTCGCCTTCGCCCGGCGGGCGACCTTGACAAATGCCGCCGCGCCACCCCGAAACCGGATGGCTGAAATCTTTGCCGTCCGCACCGCCACGACCGGGCGGCAGAATTTTCCCCAGCCCGAGCGCCGTCGATTTATCGCGTTATCCAAGCCCCAGAATGGCCGTTCAGCGACAATCAGAACTCACGCCACAGACGGAATATGCCCCAGCGTTTCGCCCTTCGACCGTCACGGTGGCAACGTGCAGATTCTCGCCGCAGCGTTCTGCGTCGCCCCTGTGTTCTCGACGTCGTTCCTGACCGCCGCTGCGGACAGCGAGGCAACTTGCGGCCCGTTGCGGACCGCCTTGCATGTCACATCTGGCGCGGTGAATGATTGCCGCGCCGAGGGCCAAATGCCTTAGTGATGCGCGTTTATCTTAAAAATTTCTTCTTTCAATCGCAGTTTCTCGACCTTCAATTTTCGGATGTCCAGATCGTCTGAACCCGGGCTTTTTTGCTCGGCTTCGATCTGTTGTGAGAGGGTTTCGTGTTTTTTCTGAAGTTCGTTAAGGTGTGAACTCAGATTCATGCTGGTCTCCCTGTTTTTGGTTCCGCGACTTGATTGCACCACACTTTGTGAGTCGTGTCATCAACTTGTCATCGTTTGGGTGGGCTCCCGGGCGAAATTCTGCCCAATCGATGCCGGTGAACCGAAAAGCCACAGATATGCGCCAAGCTTCTTCGCGACGCCCTGCCACGGATATGTGTCCGGCTGGCGAACATTGTCCCTGCGCAGATATGCACCACACGACGGCACGGGGAACCGCTGCAGATGCGCACCGCGCCAATGCTCGAGGACCCGCCGCTGATACGCTCCGCGCGACTGTTCCAGATTTTGACGCAGATTTGTGACCGTCGCCCGAGCTGGGCCCCGCCACAGGTTTTTGCCACGCGATTGCCCCAAACCGGGGGTTGGATCTGTGCCCAGCAGGAGAACAGGGACCCGCCGCAAGTGCCGCCAATGCCAGATCTGCCGCAGGGCACTGGCGGGCGAAATCGCCACCAAACCGCCACCGGCGATGCCAGCCAATCCAAGCATAGACACCATCGTCGGGGTTTCGCCAAACCAGAGGAATCCGACCAAAACCGCTGCTATCATGTTGAAATACAGGAACGGTGACAGCAGAGATGCTTCGCTGCGCCGATAGGCGGCAACGGTCAGGAAATGGCAACAGGCCGACAAAACGCCCAAACCCAGCATGCCCACCGGAATTTGCATGCTCATTTTCGGCACACCATCGGCAAAGGCAAACGGGGCCAGCATGACAGACCCCAGCAAACACTGCACAATAAGCGTCGACAGCGCATCGGCGCTGCTGGTTGCCGCCCGGGTTGCCGCCAGATAACAGCCCAGCAATGTGCCGCCCACCAGGGCCAGCACGGTTCCAATATCCAAGCTGCCTTCTGGCCGCATGATGATGGCGGCGCCAAGGATGCTCAACACCGATCCAACGGTCCGCGCAGCCGTCAATTTTTCGCCCATCAAGACCACCGAAAGCGCGGTCGAAACGATCGGCGCAATCAGGAATCCGCCCACCGCATTGGCCAGCGGCACCAATGCCAAGGCCGCGATCAGCGCCGTCATTGCGCCCATGATCAGTGCGGTGCGAAACACCTGCCCCAGATAGTCGCTACGCGGGATGTGCACGCGCCTACGCGTGACCATGGCAAAAGCCAAGGCAACGATTCCCGCACCGAAATAACGCAAAAATGCGATGAACATGGGGGTATAGCTTTCACCCAGGCCCTTGGCGATGCCATCCACAGCGGGAGTCAAACTCATCGCTATCAACAACAGCCAGACGCCGGACTTCACGATTCACCCCGAATCAGTTCAACCTATAGAGGAGTAATTACACCATAGGGAGATTAACTCCAGGTTAATTCCTCAAATTGCGTGCATTTCGCGCAAAATCCCGCGCGCTCGCGCCGTGTAATCATCGCCGTCGGTCGCGTGCACGGCACCGTCGTGCATCACCAGCGGGGCCAGCAAGGTCATATCCGCCTTGGAACCCTTCTGAGCCCCCACCAAAACCCGTCCCGCCGCCCGCCCTTCCCTAGGGGCAATCGGCAAAACACGGATACCACCGGCGCGACCGTCAAAGGCCGCCAATATCTCGCCCAGCCGTTCGGCACGGTGGATGATTGAAAACCACCCGCCGGCAACCAGCCGTCTCAAACCCGCGTCGATCCATTCCCGCAAATCCACGCCGCGATGCGCCATATCGCGCCCGGTATCGCGCGGTCCCGAATGCGTTTCCGCCGCATAAAACGGCGGATTGCAGATCGCGTGATCGAATGACATGGCCCGCAGTTCCGCGGGCATCGTCCTGATATCGCCGTCGAAAACTGTCAGCCCCATCCCATTCTCGATCGCATTCCTGCGCGCCAGCTGCGCATAGTCGTTTTGAATCTCAATACCATAGCCACGAATCTCGGCCCTGCGCATCAAGCACAAAATCGCCGCCCCAGCGCCACAGCCCAAATCCAGAACCGACTGTCCCGCCGTCGCCGACACAAACGCCGCCAACAAAACCGGGTCGGTCGCCGCCCGATAGCCCGCTTTGGGCTGCCACAGATGCAATCGCCCGCCCAAGAACCCGTCACAGGTCAGATCTTCGCCCGAAAAACTCATGCCGCCGGCGTCACTTCCAACCCGTTATCGCTCAATACGCTTCGCGCCAAAAACGCGTCCCCACGCCCCACCATCAGGCGCCGTGGCAAAATGCCAATCGAACCATCCAGCACGCTCATATGGACGTCGAAAACAAAGCAGTCTATATCCTCGCCGCGCAACAAAGCGCTAGCAAAGGCGATGACTGTCGGGTCATTGGTGCGCAAAATCTCAATCATCGCCATAGCTTACTGGCGCAAAGGGAAGCCGTCGAGTGTCTGAAAAATCCCCCCTCGACCAACTGCAATTCTTGCTGGCAGACGATCTGAAAGCGGTCAACGACCTGCTGGCAACCCGCATGGCCAGCGAAAACGCGCCGCGCATTCCCGAAGTCACCGCCCATCTCATCGATGCCGGGGGCAAACGATTGCGACCGATGCTCACCCTCGCCGCAGCCCGCATGTTTGGCTATCAAGGTTTCGACCACCACAAACTGGCCGCTACCGTCGAATTCATCCACACCGCCACGCTTCTGCACGATGATGTGGTCGACGAAAGCCAGCGCCGCCGCGGACGCCCGACCGCCAACCTGCTCTGGGACAACAAATCCTCGGTGCTGGTCGGCGATTACCTGTTCGCACGCTCGTTCCAGCTGATGGTCGAATGCGGCTCGCTGCGGATCCTCGACATTCTCGCCAACGCCTCGGCCACCATCGCCGAAGGCGAAGTGCTGCAAATGACCGCCGCACAAAACTTGGCCACCGACCAAGCCACCTATCTGCGCGTTGTTCGCGGTAAGACCGCCGCTTTGTTCGCGGCTGCAACCGAAGTGGGCGCGGTCATTGCTAACGCCCCGAAACCGCATGTGGCCGCTCTACGCGTCTTTGGCGACGCGCTCGGCATCGCCTTTCAGATCGCCGACGACTTGTTGGATTACACCGGCAAAACCAATGACTTGGGCAAAAATACCGGCGACGATTTCCGCGAAGGCAAATTGACCCTGCCGGTGATCCTCGCCATCGCCAAAGCCGATTCAAAAGAACGGGATTTCTGGAAACGCACAATCGAAGCGGTCGATCAAACCGACGCCGACTTGGCCCAAGCCATCGCTGTGATGACAGTGCACGGCACGCTGGCGCAAACCCGCCAAATCGCGCTGGATTGGTCGGTCAAGGCCCGCGCGGCGATGACCGACATCCCCGATAGCAAACTCAAATCCGCCTTGGTAAGCCTCGCGCACTATGTCGTTGCAAGGCTGGCATGAGCTTGCTGCAAAGATACTGATTGGCCGAACTTGGTCCAGAACCGACTGGCGTTAAACTCTTGGCGCGGCCCTTGCCCACCACGCTGGATGCGTTGCCTTAATCGCACCAGCAGCGCGCTCCGCATCCTCACGGCCTTCAAACACCCCAAAACACGTCGCCCCCGACCCGCTCATTCGTG
Source organism: Paracoccaceae bacterium (assembly GCA_031369165.1). Taxonomy (GTDB): domain Bacteria; phylum Pseudomonadota; class Alphaproteobacteria; order Rhodobacterales; family Rhodobacteraceae; genus JANMOK01. The sequence goes on along the minus strand of JANMOK010000048.1, from coordinate 3,226 downwards.
CCAGCGCGCAACCGCTTTGCGCTGCCAAAACCGCCAAAACGTCGGCAATCACTGGGGCAATTGCTATCGCCGTTGCCTGCAAATCATTGCTGTGCGCCCGCAAAAACCCAACAAAGCCACGAAACCCGGCCCAATGAAACGCCGCCTTCGGCGCACCATCCGGCGCTTTCAGGTTACCAAAAATACTCGCTGTTTTCACGTCGATGCCCGGATTGGCCAGCACCAGCCAAAACTCTGGCACGTCAACGGGCGAAAGAATCTCGCCGATCCCGCGCATCCTCTGCGCAACTGGCGTCAAACACACCGGCACATCTGCTCCCAAACTCAAAGCCACCGGAATTGGCCTTCCCAAGGTCCGCGAGATCAACCGCAGCGTCGCCGCCGCATCCGCCGACCCGCCGCCGAGGCCCGAGGCCACCGGAAGATTCTTTTCCAGCGTCAATGGCCGTTCGAACCCCATCAGTGCTGCTGCCCGCAACACCAGATTTTCGCCGTCCGCCAAGCCGTCCGCAAATGGCCCGCCCACGGACAAAGGTGCAGAACCGCCCAACGAAACCACATCCGCCACATCGGCAAAAACCACCAGCGAATCGAGCAGATGATAGCCATCCGCCCGTCGCCCGGTGACGTGCAGCGTTAGATTGACCTTGGCATATGCCCGTTCGAAAGTTTCAGCCGCCATCCGCCGTTGCTGCCGGCGCGGCAGCTTCCTCGGCCAGAACGACGTCCAAACCCACTTCCAGCTTATGGCGCACGCGCTCGGCGATCTCTTCGTCCGGTCCGAAACTAAGTGCCCGTTTCCACTGGAATTCCGCCTCGCGTTTGCGACCGACTTTCCACAAAACGTCGCCCAAATGGTCATTCAAAACCGGGTCTACCGGCAACAATTCCACCGCGCGCTCCATCGGCTTGACCGCTTCTTCAAACTTGCCAACCCGGTACAGGACCCAGCCGAGTGAATCGGTGATGTAGCCATCCTCCGGCCTTTGCGCGACGGCTTTTTCGATCATGGCCTGCGCTTCCGCCAAATCGCCCTTCTTCTCGACCAGCGAATACCCCAAATAGTTCAAAACCAACGGCTGATCCGGGAAAAGTGTCAGGGCAAAACGAAAATCCGCCTCGGCTTCCGGCCATTTTGCCAGCCGTTCTCGCGCAATGCCGCGCGAGTAATACAAGGCCCAGTGCTGCTGAGCCGGTTCCGCCACCAGATCAATCGCCGCCGAATAGGCAGCATCGGCTTCCGCATAATTTTCGATACCGCGATAGGTGTCGCCCAAAGCCACGCGAACTTCGATGGAATCGGGTTGCGATGCCGCCAGTGATCGCAACACTTCGCTCGCCGCGTCATTCTTGCCGCTGGCATTCAAGGCCCCGGCACGGCCAATTTCCGCCCGCAGGTGATTCACCGAATCCACGGCGATTTCGCCGTAGGTGATTGATGCCAGATCGTATTGCTGCTGCTGCTCCAGAATTGCTGCGCTCAACAATTTCGCGTCGTCCAGATTCGGCTGAATATGGCTGGCAAGCCGCGCATACAGCAGTGAATACTGATCCGCCGCCTCGCGGCTCAGCGCATCCGCCAAAACCAGCATCGCGTCGGCTGATCCTTCGGCCGGACTGGCAATGTAATCAAAAGGAACCTCATCGCCGCGCACCAATGCTGAGCGCATTGTTTGAACTACGGCATCCCCAAACCCGGCCTTGATCGCCTCATCCGCCACCGCAATTGCGTCGTCACGCCGTTCCAGCTGCGCCAAAATCTGGACATGCGCGACAAATGACCCGCCGTTCAAGCGCAGGGGTTCACCTTTTGCGCCGGTGGCCAACAAAGTTTCTGCCCGCTGAAAATCACCGGCAAGCGCGTACATAAGTGCTTTGTGGTATTGCCCGAACAATTCGAGTGTATCGTTGCCCTTCAACCCGTCAAAAACCTTTTCCGCCTCGCTGACATCGCCGATGCCGACCTCGGCCCAACCTTGCAAAAGCCCCGAAAGCAGCGGGTTGAACCCATAATCTTCGTCAGACAGATAGGTCTTGGCGACATCATATTTTCCGCTGCGCAAAGCGTCCGATAACATGACCAGGCCCGCCATTTGATTGGCCGGAGCCAGGTCCAGAACCTTGCGTGCAATCGGCAGCGCCGCTGCGAAATCACCTTTGGCGACCAATGCGCCCAAAGCCCGCTGCATCAACAAATCATTGCCCGGATCGCCAGCCAATGCCCGCGTGTAATAATCCGCCGCAGCTGCATGATCGTTGCGCATTTCGGCCTGCACCGCCGAAAGATAAGCGCCTGAAAGGCTTTCCGCACTGGCTGAATGCCCAAACGCCAATGCCAATATCATCACACCAGATCGAAAAATGCGCAAAACCTGCTCCTGCAATTCTTTGCTAGAATCTAGACGCAGTGATGCAAGACATCAATCGCCCGAAATTCCCAATCACATATTCGGGTAATTCGGCCCCTCACCACCCTGGATCAATCTATTGTGACGAAGAGTGCGGCAATGACTAACAGAAAAAGAACGCCAACCATCAACACTAGACCTGCCAAGTTTTTTTCAACAAGCTTGTGCTCGGGATACGCTATTTGCCACTTCCCCGATTCCGCCGCTACGACCAGATCGGAAAGCCTAATCGGTATTTCGGGCATCCGTCGCCCGTCTGCGCCGACGCCCCACGCGGTCCGAACGAACGGCGGTTCGTCGGCGTTGTAGTGCAAGTAAGCAAGAAAGTCCGACAGATCCACGCGGAATTCTTTCTGGAACGCCAGCATGAATTCTTCTGCGTCATCGCCAGCCATCCCTGTCGATCTCAGAATGTTGTTTGGGTCGATGCGGTCCTTAAGCACTGAACTGTGCATGACGACCAAATCGAGAATGGTTTCGGAATTATCCATCGCTCACATATTCGGGTAATTCGGCCCCTCACCACCCTGAGGAACTGCCCAAGTGATGTTCTGGCTGGGGTCTTTGATATCGCAAGTTTTGCAATGCACGCAGTTCTGCGGGTTGATCTGGAACCTTGGATTGCTGCCGTCGGCATTGCGCAACACTTCATAAACCCCCGCCGGACAATATCGTTGCGCCGGTTCGGCAAATTGCGGCAAGTTCACGCCAATCGGAATCGAAGCATCGCCCAAAACCAGATGGCACGGCTCATCTTCAGCATGGCTGGTACCGCTGAACGACACATTGGTCAGCCGGTCAAAGCTCAGTTTCCCATC